>JAHIRL010000039.1 GCA_018818755.1 Patescibacteria group bacterium | reverse complement strand
TTTTTCTAAATAACCTTTTTCATGCAAGGCCTTTACATGCTTCAGGACGCTATTGTCCGAGCTAACTTGAAAGTGCTCGCGCATTTCTTTTAGAGTAGGGGATTTGCCATGTGCCGTTTGATACTCCTCAATAAATTTGAGAACCGCTTCCTGTTTTTCTGTTAGGGTGTTTTCCATATGAATAAGATTAAAAGGTAAGTGTATACTCACAGTATAGGTGAGCGATCACTCACCGTCAAGACTTTTTTACAAAAAACTATTCAAATTCGAAAATAAGAGCATCCTTCTGCCCCAAAATTTTACTGAAGATTTTTAAATAAAGTTTATTTTTATCCTTATTGAAGTCCCTCACCATATTATTATAGGCTTTGGTTTTTTGTTGAATACTTTGGGTCAGGTCACCAAGATTTTTTTTCAATTCCAAAAAATTCGTATCTTTTTTAGCTTCCACATTTTCTTTTCCAGCCACGATTAAGCCGTTAATACATTTACTCAAGTCATGTTCATACTCGATTTTTTTCGCCCCCCCAATCTCTTCCCTCGCCGCCAAATCCCGCTCCTTTATCATCTGAACAATTAAGGCCTCATTCGCCCCAAATTTCCGCATAGTCTCAATTAAATTCGGCAACATATCCTGTCTCCTACGCAGTTCAAAAAAAATATCCTCCCATGCTTCATCCAGAGCTATTGTCATTTTTCTCAAACGCCTCACCGCAACAAAAAACCACAGAGCAACGAGCGCCACCACAACAACCACAATAATAACAACGGACAAAGTACTCATATTTCTACTTTAACAAATTTTTAAAAACTTTTGCACTCATCTCCCAAGAATATTTACCCACAATAGGATTTTTCTTGCGCGAAATCTTAGCCAAAGCCAATCTTAATGCCCCTTTTCGATTTCCCACAAACATAGCCCCACCGGCAAAAATTTCCTTATGCACTGCAATCCCCGAAAGCACCAACGGAGCCCCACAATTTGCCGCCTCCAAAGCCGGGATATTAAATCCCTCCTCCTGTGACAAATGAACAAAGGCCTTACAATTCTCATACAAAACTTTCAAATCCTCCTCCTTCAAAAAACCCGTTCGCACCAAATCCCCAGCCTCAGCCCCAAAACTCTCATACAATTTTCCCAAATGCAACTGCCCACCACAAAGCACCAACTTTTCCCCCACAGCCTCCTTAACCAATCTCTCAACACCTTTCCGCTTATCATATCCACCACAATACAAAAGATATTTTCCTTTCTTAAGCCCCCATTTTTTAAGCAAATTCGCATCGCCTTTCTTTCCCTTATACACAGGGTCCACATCATTGTAAGTGAGCGAAATCCGCCTGGCAGGTACCTCGCAAATCTTTGCAATATCCCCTGCCGAACTCTTGGAAACTGTAAGAACCTCATTTGCCAGCCGCACAGCCCGCTTACTTTGATAATGATACATCTTGGACAACAGCCCCTTCCGATATTCCCGATGCTTCCATGGAATACAATCATGCACAGTAAGCAAAACTCGCACTCCTTTTTTATAAAAGCCTTTATTCCAGGGATTTGCAGGATAGGGGAACCAAGCCACATCTGCCTTCTCCCGCAAAATAGTCTCCGGCACACTTATCTGTTCCCAATAAGTTTTTTTGATCCCAGCACCACCCCGACGCAACTCCGGTAAGACTTTCACTCTGAAATTTTTACCAAAAGTATTTTTTACTCTCTTGGGAACCAGCAAAACATACTCATTCTTCTTATCAATCTTAGATAAAGCCCTAAGCATATGCTTAGTATATTGACCAATCCCCGTATAGGGATGAAGCAAAAATCTGGCATTAACGACTATTTTCATAGGTAATAATTTATCATCATAGCTATCGCCACAACTTGAGGTACAGTAACCAAAGGTAGGAACAATGCAATTTTCCACGATTTTGTCGTTTCCTTCAAGGACATAATTTCTGTGTAATCCGTAGAAACTCCGGTCATCAAAAATGCAAAAGCATTTCCTCCGGCCCCGGCTCTATTCAAAATATCCGCCGCAATAGGAGTTGATCCTTCACTGCAAACTTCCAATATTGTAGCCACAACCAAAGTCATTCCCAATCCGGCAACAGTCGGCCCAAACAAGATCTCAAAGCTTTCCGGCGACAAAAATGTCCGCATCAAAGAAGCCAGGACCACTCCAAAAAATATCCAGCGCATAACAGTCTTAGATCCTTTCACTCCATCCACCACAAATCCCAAAAACCCTCGTTTATTCTCTCTAAAAGCCTTTCTCAAATTTCCCCAAAAATCATAATTATCAGGCAAGCTCACACTATTTGGATTCTTCGGTAAAACCCCCCGCCTCACCAACATCTCAAAAATTAGCCCTGAAATTACCGCAATCACAATAGACAATCCGATAAAAGCCAAGGTCCAACAAATTCCCACAAGCGCCACCAGCACAAAAGTTAAAGAAAGAGAATTCCAGGGGCTAGCAATCAAAAACGCCATCACTTGACCCAAACTTGCCCCTCTATTGTAAAGCTTCATTCCCACAATCAAAATTCCATGCGAACACAAATCCAGCAGAACACCGGCCAAAGTAGCCCGCAAAATCCCACTAAAACTGCCACCCCTTCCCAGCACCTTCATTATCACTTCTCTCGGCACAACCTCTAGTATTCCCACAAAAATAATAGCAATCAAAACTCCCCACCACATCCTGTTTATCAAATCAAAAACACTTCTTCCGAAAATATCCATCAAAGGACTCACAAAAACATCACCCAAGGCCACTACCCACAAATATCCAAAAATAATCAAAAACAAAGAACCAACTAGCAGAATATCAAATTTTTTTCCAAAGATAATCATGTGGATATTAGTAAATCAACAACTTCTTTTGCACCATTTTTCACTTTTCCACTACCAACATTCTGCATAAACGCCACATTTACCGCATTGATAAAATCTTCCCGCCCAACATCCCCATTTAGCATATACCAGCCAAAATCCTTTACAAACACCCTGGCATTATCAATCTGATCCCCTCGACTCGCACCCATAGACAAAGGCACAACCACAGCTTTCTTTCGCAAAGCCGCCAGTTCAAACAAACTATTTGCTCCACCCCGAGTTACCGCCACATCACTCGCCGCATAGATATCCTTCATTTGTTCATCCAAATATTCAAACTGCTTATATCCCTTCGAATGAGCCGAAATATCCAATTTCCCCCGCCCACAAATATGCACTATCTGATATTTCTTCAATAATTCATCCATGCCAGCCCTCACCAATATATTCAATTGCTCTGCCCCAGAACTCCCCCCCATCACCAATACCACCGGCTTATAATCGTTAAATCCACAAAAACCAAGCCCTGCCTCCTTATCTCCAGCCAAGATCTCCGCCCTAATTGGCGTCCCCGTATAAACAGCTTTTCCCCGCAATTTCTCAGGCAAACTCTCAATGGTCTCCTCAAAACTCACGCAAATCGTCGAAGCAATCCCCGCAATCCACTTATTTGCCATCCCCAAATGCAGATCAGATTCATGCAACACTACAGGAATTCCCAATTTCCATGCCGCCACACACACTGGAAAACTAACAAATCCTCCCTTACTAAAAACAACATCCGGCTTAAATCTCCGCAAAATCCCAGCCGCCGCCCACACCCCCAGTGGCACCTTAAAAACATCCACAAAATTCTGCCAACTAAAATACCGGCGCAATTTTCCACAATGCACCCCTTCATAAGGTATACCAATTTTTTCGATCATCCGCTTCTCCACACCACCTTTCGAACCAACATAAAGCATCTCCACACCGCCTCTGCTCTTAAGCTCTTCGATAACGGCTATGTTGGGTGTGACGTGCCCGGCGGTCCCGCCTCCAGTTAATACTACTCGCATATTTTGATCCTTTAGAAATATTTAACAAAATGGCCACAGCCACTAGAGATGATAGCAAAGAAGATCCTCCATAACTAACAAAAGGCAAAGTAATTCCCGTCACTGGGAAAAGTGCTGTATTCACCGCGATATTCACAAAAGCCTGAAAAACAATCCAGGTCGTAATTCCCACAGCCACATATTTTTCAAAATCACTTTCCGCATCATTTGCGATCTTGTAGCCCCGAATAGCAATAAGCAGATATGCTGCCACAATAAAAATAATTCTCAAAAATCCCAACTCTTCCGCTGAAGCCGCGAAAATAAAATCATCACTCGCCTGCGGCAACCAGTACGATTTTTGCACTCCCTGAGTCAGCCCCTTGCCAAAAAAACCACCACTCCCCACCGCAATATTCGCCTGCTGAGATTGCCAACAATAATCCTCCAGGCACTCTTCATCCACACTCATAAAACCTTCAAATCGCTCCCGCACATGCGGAACACTTGTAATAATAATTATCGATCCCAGCATTGCCACAAAAATTCCCAACAGCAAATGTTTGAGATTCGCCCCGGCCACAAAAAACATCGTAATACAAATTAAGCCCAGAACAAAGGTCGATCCGTAATCATTCTGCAACATCACCGGCCCAATAATAATTCCGCAAATAATCGCAAATGGCACAAACCCATCGGAAAAACTCTGCAGATCATACTGCCTCTTACTAAACCAATGCCCCAAATAAAGGATTATCGCCAATTTCGCAAACTCCGAAGGTTGCAAAGAAGTATTGAAAACCGTCAACCAGCTGGTGGCAATAGTCGAATAACTGCTCCCCATAATCAAAACTGCAAGCAACAAAATGGCAATCCCCGCATAAGCCAATGGCGAAATTTTCTTCCAAAATTTTATTGGTAATTTATAAGCTGTAAAAAATGCAATCAAACCTACCCCCAACCTAAAAATATGTTTCTTGAATAGCAGATAACAATCCACATCCGGATCCCCGCAATTCGGATAAAGCACCCCCGGAGCCGAAAGCGAAATAGACTTCGGCACCCCGATACTCGTAATCATTATCAAACCGAAAATCAGCAGAAAAAGTATAGTTAAAGCCAGAATTGGATCAAATTTAAAAGTCCTTTGCATGGCAAAAATTCTACTGGTTTTCTTTGAAATATTCAACATTACCTATTCAAATATTTGACTCATAAAATCACCCATAAAAAATAACTCCATATAAATTTGACAAAAAAACTATATTCTTATAAAGTAAGCGACCGCTAATTAAACATATGTCAGAAAAACCACAGGAACTCAGGGATAATCGTGAATATCTTACACCAGATGAGCCTTTGAGGATCGAGGAGGGCAACAGAGATGGCGGCCTTAATATACCTGAGGGAGACTTAGCAGTACTTATGAAATGCGTAACTTGGGAAGATAAAGCGTATTTTATATCAGCAGGCAGAAGTGCAAATATATTAAGATCTGAAACTATTGTAGCTGATGGTACAGAAATTAGGGGATATAAGCTAAAAGGGATTGGTAATTATGATGCAGAAAAAGAAACTGTAAGCCCGCCTGTTGATGAAGCTTTTGTAAATAGAGATATTTCAGAAGCCGATGCTCTGATTGGTGACAATAGAATAAAACTAATGCGTTTATTGCCCCCATTCACAGTGCATTTAGGAATAAATGACGACGGAAGTTTGAGGGCCATACCCGATATTGCTAAGCCTATAGGTGGAATGGCCGCCGGGAGAGGAGAGAATGAATTTAAAATTGCTATAGAACTACATAAAAATGGAGTGCCTGCATGTGGTCCTATTGCCTGGGGAAAATACCTGGATCTGACATGGCAGGGGAAACCTATGGAATATGTAATCCTTTCACAGCCGGACGCCCAACTTTGCAGACTCGGAAACTATTTACAACCGGATAGAAAAACAAATGTAGCTAAACCTAATACTTTAATTAGAAAGATCATTGAACAGAAATTTGGCAAAAATCCTGATAAACCAATCGAATTACTTGCACTTGAGTTATCTTCACAAATGGGATTTTCTATTGGTTCAGTAGTGAGACAAGCTCATGAGGATGCAGGTGTGTGCCGCTTTGGTTGTCACACAGGCAATTTCTCATATTTACCGGATAAAAATAGTGCCTACATGCACGATTTTGACTCATCTGTACTCATTAGCAGCCTTGCTCCAGAAGCACGCGCTTTATCAATCGCTAGGGATCTGGCCAGCGCTTTGATCGGATATGTTGATATTATTGGAGAATCCGAACTGTATCATTCAATAAATAATCCAGAGGAATTTGAAAGAATAAACCCTGTAGGTCAAATTGTTCGTGGTTATTATTCAAACGACATAAATCAGGATATCACTGAAAAAGTTATTGAAATAATTGGCGAGTTAACAACCTCTATATCAAGTTATTTCCCGCCAAATCCAACCATACATGAAAGACGAGAATGGTCTCACTGGCTACATGATCAAGTGTTTCACAAATTAGTAATTATGAGTTATTCCTTATTCTGTCAGAGCACTCTCGCTAATGAATATAAGCCACCATACTCTCTTCATGAGTTACAAAAAAATCTGATAAAATTTAGAAAAGATTCAGATTTGGCTGCAAAAAATAATATCTTAAAAGTAAGAGAAGAATTACCGGAATGGGCCAAAAAACTGCTTGATGAAGAATTAAGTCGGGATAATTCATAAATTCCCCGACTCGACATAATACCGATTTTAAAATATATTAATCTAAAACCGTGTATTAAATTTTTATGCGTCGCATCGCACTCCTCACCACAGCCTTCCTCCTTCTCGACCAGCTCACGAAAATTCTGGTCGGCCTTTATCTGCACGCCCCATTTGCCATAATCCCGGACTTTTTTCATCTAACCTATACGCAAAACACTGGAATCGCCTTTAGCATAGACCTTCCCCGCATGGTGATAATTTTCCTAAATCTCATCCTTATTGGCTTAATAATTTATGGTGGCAAAAAAGAACTCAATCTTAAACTAAACTCTTCAAAAGTTTTTGTCGCTTTAATTCTTGGTGGGGCCTTGGGGAACCTGGTTGATAGAATTTTTCACGGCTTCGTTATCGATTTTATTTCCATCTGGATCTATCCGGTTTTCAATTTGGCAGACATCTTCATCACCCTAGGAGTATTGCTAATCATACTCAAATATGGTAAAATAAAAGCGTTAAAAAAATAAAAACTATGGAAGAAAATCTACAAGTACCGGTTCCACAAGTAGCCGCAGAACCAACTAAAGAAACAGCCCCAACTCTCGGCCCCCAAAAAATTTCTTTTGGAGTATTTTTGTTAAAAATTCTTGCCGGCGTATTTGGTGGAGCAGTTGGATCCCTGGTTTTAATCTTGATATTCGTGATCGGTTCCTCAATTTTGGCGCCATTCACCGAAGCCACAGAAGCCGCCGACGCGGTTAGCCCGGTCTTCATTTTCATCACACTTATAATGACCTTCCTCTCCTCAACAGTAGGAAACATCCTAAGTTCCTTGTTCTTATCACTCACAGAATCAGAAAAATATCACCGCACAGCCTCAACCATTTACCAGATATTCATTGCCAGCTTAATAATTTTCCTTTTGATGGCACCAATATACTTTATCGCTGCCGGAGTGGGAGTGAACACCGTAGTATTTGCGGTAGCCTTCCATTTTATAATTTCTGCAATGATTTCCGGATTGATTTTGGAATTCATTTCAAACAATAAATACGGATTGATCGGAGTTTACAGTATGACTTTTTCTTTAATTGTCAGCGCCACAGTAATGTTCGGACTTTATGGTTCAACCGGAAATGTAGCAGTTCTGCTATTTTCCTCTTTACCGATAGTTTGGGGATCGTACGCCTTTGTATATAGCCTGTTCAGTTTGATATACGGCTGGATCGTAGATGTGTATGACAAAGACTTCCTAGCGGCCGACACAGTCTACGGTAACGATTACGGAAAAGAAGTAATCACCAAAGTAGTCCACCGCGCCAAAGACGAAGAAGGGTCAGACTTCTTGAGACACAATTAAACCAGATTATTCTCAAGCGCCTCTCTCATAACTTTGATCGGGGCTTTTTCCTCAGTCCAGATTTCAAATTGCTTTGCGGCCTGATACAGCAACATCTTTTCACCTGTCACAATAGTTTTGCCAAGATCTTGAGCTGCCACCAGCAGGGGAGTTAGCAGAGGTTTATAAACAAGATCCATCACACAGGAGAATCCTTTTATAAATTCCAAAGAGCATAAATCCTCAAGCTTGGCTTCTTCATTCAAAGTCCAGATAGAACTAGCCTGGACTAAAATATCCGCCGAAGCCTCCATCTCATCAAGCCCTCCCGCAAAAATTTCTTCCGAAAAATCCCCGGCCAATTCCTGCGCCCTTTCCTTATTCCTATTGTAAATAGCCGCAACCTTCACACCGGCTTTAAGCAATCCATACACAACAGCCCTCGCCGCTCCTCCAGCTCCAATTACCACAGCAGTCTTGCCAGAAAGCTCCCCACAAGCTTCCTCAAGAGCCATATTACTTCCAACCCAATCCGTATTATATCCATGCAAAAATCCACCTTGATACTTTACCGTATTGCAAGCACCAAGCGCCTGCACGGCCTCATCCTCCTCATTTAAAAAATTTCTGATAGTTTCCTTGTGCGGCAAGGAAACAGAAAGCCCGTATACAGGCTCAGCCACAACATATTTCATAAAATCACTAAGTTCCCCCTCGTCCTTTTCAAAAACTCCATATTGAGCATCAATTCCAAGCTGCCTAAAAGCAGCATTATGCATCACCGGCGAAAGACTATGCCCGGCAGGATAGGCCAAAATTCCATACTTTTTGGACATATTATTTTTTCAAATGTTCTGTCACGGCTTCTACAGCCCTCAAAACTTCAACCGGCATCATCCAGATAGTCGTGTTGGATTGATCGGAAGAAAGATCGTTCACAGATTGCAAAGTTCGTAGATGCAAGGCTCCTGGAGAGGCCGCAAGAGTAGCCGCAGCCTTAGCCAAATTATTGGAAGCGGAAACCTCACCCTCCGCCTTAATGATAACCGCACGCCTTTCTCGCTCAGCCTCGGCTTCCTTAGCCATAGTTCTTTTCAAATCCTGAGGAAGCACAATATCCTTAAGCTCCACACTTTCCACAGCAATTCCCCAAGGATCAGTAGCTTTATCCACAATTTCTTTAATATTTTTAGCAATATCATCACGATTTTTCAGCAACATATCCAAGCTCACCTCACCAACAGCATTTCGCATTGTTGTCTGAGCAAGCTGGCTAGTAGCATAATAAAAATTTTCAACATCAATTATCGCCCTTGCCGCATCAGAAACTTTATAATAGATAACCGCATTGATCCGAATAGAAATATTATCCTCCGTAATAGCCTCCTGATCAGGTACATCCACAGCCTTCACACGAATATCCACTTTTACCATTCTCTGAAAAACAGGAATAATAATTCTCCAACCCGGTTGCATAAGCTCCGTAAATTTACCAAGAGTAAATTTCACACCTCGTTCATACTGCTTTACCTCACGGATACTGGCTAGAATCAAAACCACCAAACCAACAGCCAAATAAATAAATACAATTTCCATATCTAAGAAGGTTAAATTACGCCCCAAGATTAGCATAAATTCAGGGACAAACAACTTGCAAAAAAGACCTAAAAATGCTACAATACCATGATAGTTCAGAACCCAAACACCTAATAATTATGAACACAGCCTACGCCGCCACAACATCTGCAAGTCAAATAGCAGGAGAATCTACCAGTGAATTGGCCAAGCTCATCGAAGTTATTCTTACCAAAATTCCTTTATGGATTTCGGCTTTTATAGTTTTCCTAGCGGCAATTATTATCGCAAAAATTGCCCGAAGTATGGTGGAAAGCAAACTTGCCGAGAGCGGAGTAGAAGATGACCACAAAGAGCTTCAGGTTTTGGGCGGACGCGTCACCTATGCAACGATCCTCACTCTGGGCATCACAGTTGCCCTCAAAATAGCCGGGATCGATCTCACCACTATCATTGCCGCAGTTGGTTTTGGTATTGGCTTTGCCCTAAAAGATTTAATCGTAAACTTTTTGGCCGGAATGATGATTCTAATTGGAGGTCATTTCTCGATAGGGGATTTTATCAAAATAAATGGAATCCTTGGGAAGGTGGAAGAGATTCAGTCCAGAGTTACAATTCTAAGAGCTATTGATGGAACAAAAGTTGTGGTGCCAAATGCAGACTTATTCAACAATTCCGTAACCAGCATGACCAGCAACCCCTTTAGAAGGTTGGAAATAATTGTTGGTATCGATTATAGAAACAATTTGGAAAACGCCATTAGAGTAATGATGGATGCAGTTGGCAAAACTAAAGGAGTCTTGATAGAACCAAAACCGGCAGTAATCGTTGATAAATTTGGTGAAAGCTCCATAGATCTCAAAGTGAGAGCTTGGGTAGAATCCAAAAGTGCCTGGATAAAAACAAAAAGTAATCTTGTAGTTAATATTAAGAAAGAACTAGATGAATATGGAATCACAATCCCATGGCCTATTCGAACAATCGCTTATGACAAAGATCAAGAAAGTGTAGAGAAAATTATGGAGGAAGAAAAATCCACAGAAGCTGTAGCTCCTATTTCAGCTCCAGAAACCCCAAAGCTTGAAC
>JAHIRL010000038.1 GCA_018818755.1 Patescibacteria group bacterium | reverse complement strand
ATCAAGTATTTTATTGGTTTTTTTGACTGATTGGCGTGTTTCTCTCAAGACCAAAACAACATGAATGCCAATAGCAATAACAACGAGTGTGAGAGCAATGAGAACACAAATTATAGTGACTTGTAATAAATCCATAGGCAGTAGATTTAGTATAGGCCTTTTTTTGCTTTTATGTCAACGATTTACTCGACTACTTCGCCTTCAACAGGCCCACTTGGGTCCGTTTTTGTTTGGTCGTTTGGTCCGTTCTGATTTTCTGGGTTTGGGCCTTGGTTATCAGGATTTGCGTTAGGCTGTCCTTGTTGACCGTACATGCTTTGTCCTATTTTTTGCATGCTTTCAGATAGTTCTTGAGTTTTTTTCTTCAATTCCTCAACTGTGGCAATTAATAAGACATCTCTTAATGTTTTGACTTTGTCCTCAACATCTTTTTTAATTTCTGCGGAAACTTTGTCTCCAGCATCTTTTAAGGCTTTTTCGGCAGTGTAGCAAAGCGTGTCTGCTGTGTTTCTTGTTTCTATTTCCTCTTTTTTCTTTTTGTCAGTGGATGCGTTGGCTTCAGCATCTTTTACAAACTTTTCTATCTCGTCTTTTGACAAACCAGTACCACCTTGGATTGTGATGTTTTGTTCCTTTCCACTAGCCTTGTCTTTTGCAGTAACTTTCAGGATCCCGTTTGCGTCAATGTCGAATTTAACTTCGACTTGTGGAACGCCCCTTGGTGCTGGTGGAATACCGTCAAGTAAAAATCTTCCAAGAGACTTATTATCTCCAGCCATTTCTCTTTCACCTTGAAGAATATTAATTTCCACACTTGTCTGGCTATCTGCCGCGGTTGAAAAAGTTTGAGAAGCAGATGTAGGTATAGTTGTGTTTCTTTTAATCAAGGGTGTTGAAATTCCACCCAAGGTTTCTATTCCTAGAGTCAACGGTGTGACGTCAAGAAGAAGGACGTCTTTTACTTCCCCACCTAAAACACCACCCTGAATCGCCGCCCCTACAGCAACAACTTCATCTGGGTTAATACTCTGGTTGGGATCCTTGCCAAAAAAGTTTTTAACAATTTCTACCACTTTTGGCATTCTTGTCATTCCTCCGACAAGAACAATTTCGTTTATTGCACTTTTATCTATCCCAGCATCTTTAAGTGCATTTTCAATTGGTTTTAGAGTTCTATTTAGAAGCCCTTCAATTAATTGCTCTAACTTTGCCCGTGTTAGCTTTTTGTTTAAATGCTTAGGTCCAGTTTGATCTGCTGTTACGAAAGGAATACTTATCTCTGTTTCCATAGTTGACGACAGTTCAATCTTTGCTTTTTCAGCGGCATCTTTTAATCTTTGCATTGCTTGTCTATCGGTAGAGAGGTCCATTCCGTTTTCTTGCTTAAACTCTTCAAGTAACCACTGAATTATTTTTCTATCAAAATCATCTCCACCCAAATGTGTATCTCCGTTTGTCGCTTTAACCTCAAAAACGCCATCACCAATTTCTAGGACAGAAACATCAAAGGTCCCCCCGCCTAAATCGTAGACAACAATTTTCTCATTAGCTTTTTTATCTAGTCCATATGCAAGAGATGCGGCTGTTGGTTCGTTAATAATTCTTTTAACGTCAAAACCTGCGATCTGACCGGCCTCTTTTGTAGCAGTTCTTTGAGAGTCATTAAAGTAGGCTGGAACTGTAATAACGGCTTCGGTTACCGGATGACCAAAGAATTTTTCAGCATCAGCTTTTAATTTGGCTAATATTTTTGCGGAGATTTCTTGTGGCGTGTAAGTTTTACCTTCCACTTCTATACAAGCGAGCCCGTTTTGTCCCTCAACAATTGCATATGGGTAATCTTTTTTTAACTCCTGCACTTCTGGATCCGAGAATTTTCTTCCCATCAATCTTTTAACACTAAAAATTGTGTTTTTTGGGTTCACTACCTGCTGTCTTTTTGCAGGTACACCTACAATATTTTGATCAGGAACTACAATAGAAGGAACAGTGTTGTTTCCTTCGGCGCTATAAATTACTTTTGGTTTTCCACCCTCCATTACTGCTACACAACTGTTTGTTGTGCCTAAATCTATTCCAATAATTTTTGACATATTTTATTTTTATGCGAAATTACATGAGGAAGCGCAGCCACTTTGTGGCGAGCAAGCTCATATAATTTTTGACATATTAATTTCCTCCT
>JAHIRL010000037.1 GCA_018818755.1 Patescibacteria group bacterium | reverse complement strand
CATCCTCCTTTTGGGCATGGTGGCGAGGATGCTTTAAATAGGATGATGGAGGGGCATGGTGGCTTTGAACATAATAAACAAAGTAGGTTGGTGGTTGAGAAGTTGGAGATCGTTTATCCGGATTTTGAGGGATTGAATTTGAGCCTGGAGGTTTTGGATGGATTGATTAAACATCAAACTGCTTTTGATCAGGGGGGTAAAAAATTGGGGACAAGTAGCTTGGAGGCTCAGATTGTGAATGTTGCCGATGAAATTGCTTATATCAATCACGATCTTGATGATGGACTTCGAGGAGGGCTGATACATTTGGGGGAGCTGGATGGTTATGAGCTGTGGGGCTTGGCTAGGAGGTCTGTGGAGAAAAGATATGGAGAGGGGCTGGATGAGGATATCTTGGTGGCTAGAACTATTAGCTCAATTATGTCTATGATGGTTTGTGATCTTGTGGAGAATTCTGGGGAAGGAGAAGTTAGGTTTTCTGATGAAATGAAGGAGATGGTCGCTGATTTGAGGAAGTTTTTATATGATAATTTCTATATGAATCCACAAATATTGGAGGATGTGATGGAAGGACAAAGGATGATTGAGGAGCTTTTTGAATATTATCTTGGTTTGGGGTGGGATCACGAAGAGGTGAAAAACTATATTGCGGGAATGACCGATAGTTTTTTGCTAAAAGAGTATAAAACCCATATAATCTAGGCATATGATTTGTCCAAAATGTAAAAAAAATGATACGCGTGTGCTGGATTCTCGTGAAACTGACGGGCATAAAGCTGTGCGCAGAAGGCGTGAATGTGAGAGCTGTGCAAATAGATTCACGACTTTTGAGCGGATTGAGAATACTAATTTTGTTGTAGTTAAGAAGGAAGGGATTCGAGAAAATTATGATCGGGAAAAAGTTTTGAAAGGGATTTGGCGTGCTTGTGAAAAACGGAAAGTTTCGCAAGAACAGGTGGAAAAAGCGATTGATGCACTTGAAGAAGATTTGGTGCAGTATGGGAAAGAGGTTCCGAGTAAGGTCATCGGTGAGGGAATTATGGCGGCTTTGAAGAATCTTGACGAAGTGGCCTACATCCGATTTGCCTCTGTGTACAGACATTTCAAAGATATTGAAACCTTTAAAAAAGAACTTCAAAAGATTTCTGATGAATAATTATTGATTGGAGCGGTTTCTTAGAACCAGGAATGTCCCCAAGAAAACTGCTCCAAGAATTGCCCATAACAGTGGTTGAGCCTGAGGTGAGCTTACTGAGGCTTTGAGATCATTCAAAAGTCCATCGCTTTTTAGGCATGCGCCTTTATGAAAGGTGGATCCATCACTGCAATAGCATTTCTTTTCTTTGGCATTGTATTGAGCCAATTCGTTATCTCCACAAATCTCCTCTTTGCTTTGGCATTTTTTGCCAAATAAATATGTTTTCCCATCGCAAAAGACGCATTTATCTCCTTCATTATTCCAAAATCCTTCTTGTTTCTCGCAGGAATTTTTGGCTATACTGCGCTGTTTATCAAGCCAAAAATAGTACCTATTGAGCACATAGTTTTCCGCGCTTGTTTGGCTAATACCCAGTTTTTCACACATGTTTCCGTCAAATGCGCAGAAGCAATAGTTCTTGTCCAAATTTTTGTTGCAAAAGTCGTAACGGATGTCTGTGTCTGCCAAGTCCGCAAAAGCTGTTGCGCTAAGGCTAAGTGTCAAAATTGCGCAGAGAATAGAAGCTAAAGCTACTTTTGTGATTTTCATGAGGAGTGAAGATTACTATTGATAATAGAATATCAATAAGTTGGTCGTTATTAAAAGTTTAGCTCCTTGATCTCGGCCTAAATATGTGTTATAATTGTACATTAACAAAATAAAAACAAAACTATGAAAACACGAATTGTTATTGTAAATCTCCTGGCGGCTTTGTTTATAGTTGCGGCTATTGCCGGGCAAGGTTCTGCAGATGTTAAGAGAGTTATGCGCACTAGTGTGCTTCATGTAGATGAGGAAAAACCTGTTGTTCAAGAGGAATCTTGTGCTTTTGAGATGCCGGAAAAGGCTGAGTATAATGCTGAAGTTGTCAGCGTTCGCAGAAAACTGAAAGTGGAGAATGAAGAGCTTGTGAAGGTTAAGGTTTTTATGAAGAATTCCGGAAATATGCCTTGGTTCTCTTACCAAAGTAAATGCAAAAAGAATCCCGTATATCTTGGGACTCAAAGTGAAATGGATCATAATAGTTCTTATTTTACGGTGAAGAATCCTGAGGATAATAATTGGATTACGCCCAATAGAATTGCGATGGATCAGTTGAGAGTTGATCCGGGTGAGGTAGCTTCGTTTACCTTTTATCTAGAGCCCGATATGGATGATGATGTTTTTGCTGAATTTTTTGCACCTGTTGTGGAAGGTGTAACTTGGCTTGAAGATGCAGGATTTTCCGTAGAGGTGATTGTTGGTGAACCTGATGATTCACTAAGCAATATTAGAACCCGCCTGCTTTTTGCTAGTGAGACAGGATCTTTGATGGGCTATGATCTTGAAAATGGAGAAAGGAAGATTTTGGTAGATTTGTCGGATCAGGAAATGACTTTGTCTATTGATAATTTTACAGTTAAAAAATTTAAGGTTAGTACAGGGGCTTCAAAAACTCCAACTCCTGTGGGAATGCACTCTATTAAGCTTAAACAGGAAGTGCGTGTGGGAGGCAAAGCACCTCACTATATAATGCCGAAGTTTATGTGGTTTAAGGATGGAGGTTATGGGATCCATGCTCTGCCGAGCCTGAGGACTGATGGTGGAGTGTTTTGGACGGAAGCCAGAAATCATATTGGGATTCCTGTGAGTCATGGTTGCATTCGATTACTTCCCGAACATGCCGATTTGGCTTATGAATTTGCTGATATAGGTACGACCGTTGAAGTTCAGCGCTAGTACCTAAGGATGGAGCGTCGAGTATAAAAGTTTCCCCGGGGAAACTTTTTGCGCTATAATCGAGCTCCGCAAAACTAATTAGAATCAATGTCCAAAATACTGGAAAGCCTTAATGATAATCAGCGTCAGGCCGTTACTGCAACCGAGGGACCACTCTTGGTGATTGCCGGTGCGGGCAGTGGAAAAACCCGGGCACTCACCCATCGGATCGCTTATTTGATTCAGGAAAAGGGAGTTAGTCCCTGGAATGTTCTGGCTGTGACCTTCACAAACAAAGCGGCCAACGAAATGCGTGAGAGAATTGTGAGTCTGCTATCCGAAACGCAAAATAACGATGCATTTATGGAAGTTTTTGGGGATCTGCTCGGGGATCAACAAATTCCGGCTCAGGCTCTTGATGATAGTAAAATTCCTACCGTGGGCACTTTTCACTCGGTTTGTGTGCGTATTCTGCGCAAACATCTGCACCTGCTGGATTTTGAAAATTCTTTTGCGATTTACGATACGGCTGATCAACAAATTGTCGTAAAAAGGATTATGGAAGAAATAAATATGGATCCAAAAAGGGTGAACCCAAAAGCTGTACTGGCTCATATTTCCAATGCAAAAAACCAACTGATGAAGCCTGAGGAATATCGCCAATATGCCAATGATCAGTTCTCCGAGAAGGTGGCCGACATTTATCCTCGTTATCAAAACAAGCTGGCTCAAAATAATGCCTTGGACTTTGACGATATCATTATGAAAACTGTGGAGCTTTTCCAAAATCATCCGGAAGTTCTCAATTATTATCAAGAAAAATTCAAATATATTAGCGTCGATGAGTATCAGGATACCAACAAAGCACAATATGTACTGATAAATTTGCTGGCGGCGAAATATCGCAATCTTTGTGTGATTGGTGATGAGGATCAGAGTATTTATAGTTGGCGTGGGGCGACTATCCAAAACATTCTGGATTTCGAGAAGGATTATCCGGAGGCGAAGGTGGTTGTGCTTGAGCAAAATTATCGCAGTACGCAGGTGATTCTGGATGCGGCGCATGAAATCATTTCCCTAAATTCGCAAAGGAAAGAGAAAAAGCTTTGGACGGACAAAAGTGAGGGGGCGAAAATCCGGCATTGGCTGGCGACGAATGAACGCCATGAGGCCGAGTTAATTGCCTTGGAAGTTTCTAATCAATTACAAGGTACGGAGTTTATGAATTATAAGGATTTTGTGGTGCTGTATCGGACAAATGCTCAGTCGCGTATTTTGGAGGAGGTGTTTATGCGCTATGGGGTGCCTTATAAAATTGTGGGGGGGATTCGATTTTACGAACGAAAAGAGATTAAAGATATTATTGCCTACTTGCGGGTAGTGCAGAATCCTAACGATTCTGTGAGTCTGCTTCGGATAATTAACAATCCTTCACGCAAGCTTGGGGCAAAAACTCTTGAAGCTCTGAACGACTTTGCTCTGCGTAATAATTTGAGTTTCTTTAATTCGATGCTTTTAGCGGCAGAGATCGAAGATGTTTCGCCGGCAAAGGCGGAGGTAATTGAGGGCTTTGTGAAGCTGATTAAGGAATTGCAAGATTTGAATGGGGAGAGCACGGCGAGTGGGATGATTAAATATGCTTTGGAGAAATCCGGTTATAAAAAAATGTTGAACGATGGAAGTGTTGAGGGAGAATCGCGCTTGGAGAATATTGAGGAGCTAATTTCGGTGGCGAGCAAGTATGAGAAATTGGCACCGGGGACGAGTTTGGCGATTTTTCTTGAGGAGATAAGTTTGATTGCAGATATTGATCGTGTGGATGAGGAGGACAATGCTGTGACTTTTATGACTGTGCATAGTGCCAAAGGGCTGGAGTTTCCGCATGTGTTTATTGCTGGCTTGGAGGAAGGGATTTTTCCGCACAATAGGAGTTTGCTAGATAGAACTGAGCTTGAAGAAGAAAGGCGACTAATGTATGTGGCGATGACGAGGGCGATGGAGAACTTATATTTATTGCATGCCGGTAATCGGATGCTTTATGGGGAGTCGCGAAGTAATGCGCCGTCGCAGTTTTTGGCGGATATTTCTGAAGAATTGATTGTGGCTAATTTTGGTGGGCATGGAGCGCGGCAACATTTGGCTGTTGAGCATATTGAAAGAAATCCGGTTCCGGTGGAGCTTGATGATGGTCTGGATATCGATTTGGCTGTTGGCGATAAAGTTTCCCATGGAGTGTTTGGGAATGGTATAGTTGTGAATGTTCAGGGAGGAGTTGCCACGGTTGCTTTTGAGGATTCGAGTGTGGGTGTTAAAAAGTTGGCGTTGAGTGTTGCGCCGTTAAGAAAATTATAATTATGAAAATTTTATTTATTGGGGATATTGTAGGAAAAAGTGGGCGGTGGACTGTTGAAGAATTTTTGCCGAAGATGAAGGAAACTCATCGGCCGGATCTTGTGATTGCTAATGCTGAAAATTTGAGCCATGGGAATGGTTTTAGCCCGAAGGGAATTGCTGAGATGCGTAGGGCGGGGGTTAATTTTTTTACTACGGGGGATCATGCCTGGGGAAATAGGGATGGAATGAATGAGTTGGGGAAGAAGGATTTTCCGGTGATTAGGCCAGCGAATTTTCCGAATGAAAAAACGCCCGGGAATGGCTATGAGATTTTTCAGACAGATCTGCTGGATAAGGTTTTAGTGATAAATTTGATTGGGCGGGTTTTTATGAAAAAGCATTATGATTGTCCTTTTAAGGCTGTGGATAAGATTTTACAGGAGACTGCAAATGAGGATCTTGCGGCGATTTTTGTGGATTTTCATGCTGAGGCTACGAGCGAAAAATATGCGATGGGGTTTTATCTTGATGGAAGGGTTAGTGCTGTGATTGGAACTCATACTCATGTGCCAACTGCAGATTTGCGAATTTTGGAAGGAGGTACAGCTTTTATGGCTGATGTGGGAATGACTGGCAGTTTGGACTCTGTTATTGGGGTAAACAAGGATATTATTATCAATTCATTTTTGACTCAACTTCCCGTTAAACATCAGATTGAAACAAACGGGCAAATGGTGTTTAATGCAGTTATTGTCGAAATTGACGATAAAACGCAGAAAGCCCTGACCGTATCTCATCTGCAGGAAATCTTCTAAACCTCAACTATGCACAATTATTATCCAAAAAAACACAATTATTTTATTTACATTCTAATTGCCTCGATGAGTTTTGTTTTTGGTTGGCAGGCAACAAGTTATGGGCTTATTGATGGAGAGGCCGGAGTGATTGATAAGGAAGTTGTGAGGGAAAGTGCGGATATGAATTTATTTTGGACTGTTTGGGAGGAACTGCAAAATAAATATGTTAATGAGGATCTTTTGGATGAAAAGACGATGGTTTATGGAGCGATTAAGGGAATGGTGGGAGCTTTGGATGATCCTTATACAGTATATATGAATCCGGAGGAGAGTGAGGAATTTTCGGCCAGTTTGGGTGGAACTCTGGAGGGAATTGGAGCGGAGCTTACTGTGGAAGATGGGGCTTTGACAATTGTTTCTCCTCTGAGAGATAGTCCAGCTGAACGAGCGGGGCTATTGCCAGGTGATATCATTTTTAGAGTTGAGGAGGATTTTACTGCGGAAATGACATTGTTTGAAGCGATTATGAATATTCGTGGAGAGGCCGGGACAGATGTGAGTTTAACGATTATTCGGGATGGTGAAGATGATCCTTTCGAGGTGACTATTACCCGTGCCAGTATTGATCTGGAAAGTGTTAGTTTTGAGGATCTCGGAGATGGGCTCTTTTATATTAGTATCAATCAGTTTAATGATAGGACGGCTATTGAGTTTAATGATGCAATTTCTCAGATTATTTTGGAGGAGGCTAAGGGCTTGATTATTGATCTTAGATATAATGGTGGTGGGTATTTGGATATTTCTGTGGATCTTTTGTCTTATCTTTTGCCATCGAATAGTGTGGCTGTGGAGATTAGGCAGAAGGATGAGTCGGAGAATTCTATGATGTATACAAATGGGAGCCAGAAATTGCTGAATGTGCCGCTGGTTGTTCTGGTGAATGAAGGGTCAGCTTCGGCTTCGGAAATCCTTGCGGGGGCTGTGCAGGATCATAAGAGAGGCCTTGTGATGGGGACTGCTAGTTTTGGAAAAGGAACTGTGCAGGAAGTGGAGACTTTTGCTGATGGGTCCAGTATTCGCATGACTATTGCCAAGTGGTTTACACCTGATGGCAGGAGTATCAATGAGGTGGGAATTGCACCGGATATTGTTGTGGAGATTAGCGATGAGGATATTGAAAATGAATATGATCGCCAAAAACAGGAGGCTATCGAATACTTGAAGGCTTTTTAGTTATTACTCTCCGTGGATGGCCTTTAGAACTCTGGATTCTATTGAGAGGGTTTCGATGAAGAGAATGTTTTGCGTGGGGATCTCCATTTCGTTTGTGGGGCCATGCAGTTCGCTACCGAGGCGCACTAGGCTGAGGTCGGCGTTGGGATCTGCTTCGATCTGGTCTTTCATCTTAAGATAATAGATGTCGCTTAGGCGTACCCAGTCGTTTGATCTTTTTTCTATCTGCCCAAAGTAAACCTGGCCGTTATTGAGAAAAACTGCTTTGTATCCGGAGTTGTTCAGTAGGTTTTGCCTTTCGTAAATAAAGTAGGCTGTCGCAAAAATCAGGATCAGAAGGGTAAATATCCCAAAAACGATTGTGGATGTATTTTTTTGTCTCATGTTTATTAATTTCCGAGAATCATAACCAAATCGGCTTCACTTGGTTCTTCTCCTGCAGGTAAGGTTGTGGTGGCTGTTAACCCGAATTGTTGTTCAAGTGCGGACATATCTTTTCCACTCAAATTGACCATGTATGTTGTGTCGTAGTTGCTGTGTGCAGCATTTCCCACATTTACAATCTTGAATCCAAGAGATTCCATGCTTTGTGCAAAATTTTGAGCTTTGCCGGCAGTACTACTTCCGTTACGAATGTCTACATTAACAAATTGGGGAACAACTGTGCCCTCCATGCTAACCGGGCCTACATTAATAATCATATCCTCAACGGGATTGTATAGAATGGCTTTTTCGGAATAGATTAGAAGTTTATCTCCGTCTGTCGCTCCCTCATAAAAGGCTTGTTCTTGCGCTAGGGCTTCTGCGTCTACGATTGTGGCAATGATTGGGTCTTGATTCTGGGGCAAAATCATATGCTTTGCAACTTTATCAACTACGACCTGAATTTCTTTCTGCATATATGCTTGTTGGGCTTCTGGGCTTGTCATTCTTTGCATGTCCAGTTTGAGGTTGTAGTAGCTATAAAAAGTGTATGCCAGAGCAACTGTGGCAATGATTGCCAAGATAATAAATACTGCTTTACTTTTTGAGGATCCGTCCATTTTAGACATAATTTATTGTTTAAGAGATAAGGAAAAGTTGTGACCATTATATAAAATCCGCCTTGCTGTGGCAATGCACTAGTGATTGACAGAAGTAAATGGGGTTTCCTTACTCGGTTGGTGCTGGGGCTGGGGCTTCCGGTGCTGGGGCTTCTGGTGCTGGGGCTTCTGGCGCTGGGGCT
>JAHIRL010000036.1 GCA_018818755.1 Patescibacteria group bacterium | reverse complement strand
TAAAAATTAAAAATCACATGGATATCTACGAAGCCCCTAATCCAGAAGGCCAAAACAACACTTCCATTGACAGTCTTCCCCCTAATTGGGATATGCCTGAAAGTGGTCAAAAGGGCGGTACCCTCGACGAAATACTCCAACAAAAGGCCGGTGAAATTGAAAAACTTTTAGAAAAAACCGCTCCGAAATTCTTATCTGAAGGCGAGCTTAGAGATACCCTAGTACTCATGAAGCCCAATATTCAACAGGGAGGGGATATGTTAAGGAAATTTGACGCTATCAAGAATAGTGATAATTACAGAAACCAATTAAATGCTTACTTGGATCTCTTTGAAGAATATGCCAAGGAATTATCACCAGACAAAGAAAAAACTAACAATAGAATAGAGCTAGCCAAAAAATTAAGCGTTATTCTGAGAAACTACTTTAATCATGTTGAAAAATCTCTTGCCGGTAATATAACTAAAGCAGTCGACATTCAAAAATACTCCCGCCTACTTCAAATTAAGCGTCAGTTTTTAGAATACCTGCAGAAAAAACAATATTGACAATTGTGAGAAAAATGGTAGAATGAAAAATCAGATAACAAATACAAATGGTTAATAAACCAACAGATAGCGAAATGGCACCACCTCCTGCATTAGCGAAATCTTCGAAAGCCAGCCAGTTTATTGATACTCAGCAATTTTCATTTGATGAGATAGCGGCCGCTCTAGGAGATACCCCCAAACCAAAAGCGAAATTGGAATCGAAACCGGAGCCGATAATTACCCCGGAAATGCTTCAGGGATTTGAGGTGTTCCACCGTGTTCTTGGTGAAAAATTTGAAGAAATAGTTAGAATTTATGCAGGGAAACCTGATTATCGAGCCAATGTAATCCGCAAACTTACAGATTTGATTTTAGTTTTTGCAAAATCTCCTCAATACATAGAACTAATCCCCGCATTCGGTGAACTTTTGATAAAAGAAGGGGCGGTAAAAGAATATCGCAGTAGTCTTAAAACCATCATACTCATAGCACTCAAGGGAATAACCAATGCAAAATTACCAGATAAATCCAAATCCACACTTTTTGACGATATAAGCCCGATAACTGAAATTAGAGGAGAAACAGGACCAGTTGAGCTTAGAAAGCTTGCTCACGACAAGATTATAAAAATACTCAAAATAGTCTCCCCGCACATACAAGGATTGGATGCAAAGCGACTTGGATTGATTATTAGTACAGCAAAGCAATTCAACCTTTATAATGACCCTGCAATAGTCAAATTGGTCGAAAAAATCAATCCGACATTCACTGACGAGGAAATAGAGACCGCTTGGTCGAAAAAATTCACTGACGAGGAAATAGAGACCGCATTTCCTCGGCCAAGAAAACCCCGGCCAACAAAAATTAGAGCATCATATACCCCTTAATAAGCTTCGCCGCCTTCTGCAAATACGAGAAGGTTAGATTTGGCAAACTCGCCCGCGCCATATAGCGCAAGTCCTTAGACTCCCGTTCCTTTTCCGAAAAGAACAAATTCGCAGGGATCAAGACCACACCCTTTTTTGCCAAACCAACAAAGATCTCCTCCGGACCCATCTCCCCCTTTGTACATCCAGGAATAGACTTAAGATCAAAGCAGGAGTAGTAAAGATTCTTATTGTAGGGGAGTCCCAAAATCTCATAAAAAGTCTCCATATTCACCCGAATCCTTTTCAAGTATTCATCCCGATCATCCCCACCAAAAATCATGTGCGCAATCCCCATAAATTGAGATGGCCCGGTCACAAAAGTAACATGCTGAAACTCCCCACGAATCGCCCCCGGAGCCTTGGCAAAAACCAGCAAACTCATAAAATCAGGCGCAATATCCAGCTTGTCCTTCAACAACTGCTCAGGAATATATTTCTGAGCTTCCTTAGCAATCACATATTCACCAAAGCGCAAACCGGTACTTCTCTCAATCTTGCTCCTCCCACCAATCATAATCGTCCTCTTCCTCGCAAAATGCATAATTGTATGTTTTCTCTCAAAAAAGAAATCCCCATAAACCTCATCAGAAACAATCAGCGCATCCCTCTCCTCCGCAAACTCGGCAATCTTCTTCAAAAACTCCTCATCACACATAAATCCAGTCGGATTATTTGGATCAATCAGGCAGATCATCTTGATATTATCCGGCGCTTCCTCCAGCAGTTTCTCCATATCACCCTCAACTTTTCCGGTAGCCGGATTTACCGGCAGTGCATAAGGCTTTAGCCCGCGATTTTCCATAATCGTATTGTACGGAGCATAAACCGGCGAAGCGATCAAAACTCCGTCCCCAGGTTTCAAATATCCAATCTTCTCATCGCAAAGCACTTTGAAAATTGTTCCGATTCCATGCGAAACCCCCTGCATCAAAATAAGATCCTTATAGTCCACATCAAGCCCGAATTTTTTGTTGTAATGATCCGCGATCACCACGCGACTAAGCTCTTCGCCCTGTGGATTTAGGTAGCACCCGCCGGTCACGGATGAATATTTGAATATCTCAAAAATGATCTGTTTTTTGTCCCAGTTTAGCCCCTGAGTAGTGGCATATTTCTCAATCCTGGTCAGGAAAAAATAAAAATCCTCAATCAGACTCTCAGCCTTTTTGGCATTATAAGTTTTGCGGGCATGATCCTGAATCTTTTGCCACAAAGCCTCATAATCATCACGATTATCGGAAACAAAATGATGATCCGGATTATTCAACATAGTATCCAGCTCCACCAAAAAAGCATAAAACTCCCGCCCGTGCACAGAAGGGGAGAAGCCATATCCGGGATCCCCACGCGAAAGATCCACAATATTCTCTTCGCCGTTCTGCTCAATTGCAATTTCCCGCAGAACCCTAAAAATCCTAAAAGGATTATCCAAATTAATATCAAAG
>JAHIRL010000004.1 GCA_018818755.1 Patescibacteria group bacterium | reverse complement strand
CGATGTCCAATCCGGATCCAGAAATTATGCCGGAGGAAGCGCGCGCAGGTGGAGCTGCTGTGATTGCCACAGGGCGAAGCGATTATCCCAATCAAATAAATAATGTATTAGTTTTCCCCGGGATTTTCCGAGGGGCTTTAGATGCTAGGGCTGGATCGATCACCCTAGAAATGAAACTTAATGCCGCAAAGGCTTTGGCCGGGCTAGTTAAAGATGTGAGCGCAGAGAAAATTATTCCGGGAGTTTTTGATGAAGGGGTCGCCGAGGCGGTGGCGAAAGCTGTAATCCTATAAATATGGAAACTTGCAAGAACTGTCCAACACAATTTGAAGTCTCAGATGAAGACAAGGCTTTCTATAAAAAAATGGATGTGCCGCAGCCAACACTATGTCCCCTATGCCGTCAACAAAGACGAGCGGCTTTCCGTAATGAAAGACAGTTGTATAAAAGAAAGTGCGATTTGTCCGGCAATGATATCGTAACAAATTATTCTTCCGATAAACCCTACAAAGTTTACGGATATGATCAGTGGTGGGGAGATGGCTGGGATCCCCTTGAATACGGGCGGGATTTTGATTTTGATCGGCCATTTTTTGAGCAGTTTGATGAGCTATTGCATGATGTGCCGCGGCTTTTTCTTTACAATCCTTTTAGCGAAAATTCGCAGTATACAAATCATTCGTACCACAATAAAAACTGTTATCTAACTTTTGATTCCGCTTATAATGAAGATACTCTCTATTCCACAAACCTGATCGTGAAGCTAAAAGATTCCATGGACTGCATGACTGCCGAGGAAGGGGAATTTTTGTACTGGAATATCTACACTAAGAAAAACTATAACTGCAAGTTTGTGGTGCATTGTTCAGGCTGTATGGATAGCGACTTTTTGTATGATTGTAAGGGGTGTAGTAGCTGTTTTATGTGTCATGGTTTGCGCAATAAGCAATATTACATCAACAATA
Organism: Patescibacteria group bacterium; assembly: GCA_018818755.1. Lineage (GTDB taxonomy): Bacteria > Patescibacteriota > Gracilibacteria > UBA1369 > LOWO2-01-FULL-3 > JAHIRL01. The sequence goes on along the minus strand of JAHIRL010000004.1, from coordinate 6,871 downwards.
CAAAATATTCTCAAAGTGAGTATGAGGAGAAGATGAAGGAGTATAATTTGGGGTCATATAAAAAATTGGAAAAGTTGAAGGGAGATTTTATGAAAATGGTTAAGGGCGATGCAATTCACAAAAATTTGCATATTGATAATTCAGAAAATTGCATGGGCGATTATATTTTCAATTCAAAAAATGTTCGTTGGTCGTTTTATGCTGATAATTGTGAGGATATTGCCTATTGTTTTGATGCTCTGGGAAATAAGGATTGTATGGATACCTATGAAAGTTCGATCGATTGTGAACTGCAGTACGATTGCTATGCCTGCAATGAGTCGAGTATGATGCGCTTTTGTGTGCTTTGCCACTTTTCGCATGGACTTGAGTATTGTGATTATTGTTTCCATTGCAAGGATTGTTTTGGCTGTACCGGGCTTAAGAAAAAGCAATACTGCATCTTCAATAAACAATATACAAAGGAGGAATATGAGGAGTTGCGGGGTCGGATTGTGGCGAAGATGAAGGAGTCGGGCGAGTATGGTGAATTTTTCCCTGTGGCAATTTCGCCTTTTGGATACAATGAGACTATGGCTCAGGAGTTTAGCCCATTGGCTAAAGAAGTGGCTTTGGAGAAGGGCTATAAATGGCAGGATAAGGATAAGAAGAGTTATTTGCCTGCGAATTACAATTTAGCTGATGATGTGAAGGATGAATCGGAAGATGTAATGGGGGCCGTGTTGGCCTGTGGAAGTTGTGGGAAGAATTACAAATTTATGCCTAAGGAATGGGCTTTGTACAAGAGATGGGGGCTTGCTGTGCCAAGACAATGTTTTGATTGCAGACACGAGGATAGAGTTTTAGGCTTTAGAAATGTGAGGGCTTTGTGGAATAAGTCTTGTGGGAAATGTGGGAAAGATTTTTTGACCAGTTATGGTGGAGATGAGGTGAAAAAACTTTATTGTGAGGAGTGTTATTTGAAGGAGGTGTATTAGGATAGAGCAAGATCTCTGAGATAACTGGAGATTGAGTTGTATCCTTTGGCAACGGCTTTTGCTTTGATCTTTTGCTTGTCAGCGGAGCTTATACGGAAGCGGATGATTTCGCTTTTATCCTCTTGTTCAGCGATGATGAGATGGGGAAGGTCGATAAGTAGTCCGGGGATATCTTCGTTGAGGAATTCCTGATTAATGTTGGCCGATTTGCAGGTGAATTTTGTAATTTTGCCTCCTCTTTTCTCGATTGTGTAAGGATGTTTTTTGTTGTTGATGGTGAGATAGTGTTTGGTCATTGTTTTTGATTATTGTAGCTATATTTTATCTTATGTGTTCACAATGTCAAGTTTTTCTCTTTCCTCTGCGGGGTGAATTTGGAAGTTTCCCCGGGGATTTTTTGTTGCAGGCTGTCCTCGCTTCGCTCGCCCGCTCTTGCCAAATCCCCGCCCCACTTATATACTTTTGCCGCAATACACACTAATCATCAATATATGTCCGGACATTCAAAGTGGCATTCGATCAAACATAAAAAAGGGGCAGCGGATGCTAAGAGAGGAAAGATTTTCACCAAACATGCAAAACTTATAACTATTGCCGCGCGTGATGGTGTGGCGGATCCGGAAATGAATCCAGGGCTTAGGTCTGCCATCATCAATGCTCGGGGGGACAATGTGCCAAATGCTAATATTGAGAAGGCTATCAAAAAAGGTTCGGGTGATGATAAAGATGCGGCGGCTTTTGTGGAGATTATGTATGAGGGGTTTGGACCTTGTGGGACTGCGGTTTTGGTTCAATCGATTACTGACAACAAGAATCGGGCGCTAACTAGCATTAAAACTGCTTTCAATAAAAATGGTGGGAATTTTGGAGAGGCCGGGACTGTGGGTTGGATGTTCGATAGGAAAGGGCTGATTTTGGCTAAAGCTCCGGAGGGAAATGCCGATGATATTGAGATGATGATTATTGAAGCGGGAGCGGAAGATTTGGATAACTCTGACGGCGAATATGAGATAACTACTGCTGACAGCGATTTAATGAAAGTTCGAGATGAACTTGAGAAGCAGGGATTTGAGGTGAAAAAAGCCGAACTTACTTACTTGCCACAGAATCCGGTGAAGATTGAAACTCTTGGGGACGCTCAAAAAGTTTTGAAATTTATTGATGCGCTTGAGGATGACGAGGAGGTGGCCAATGTTTATTCAAACTTTGATATTCCAGAGGAGTTTTTGGAGCAGATTTAATCCTCAAACTTATATAGAACCTCCCCTTCGTCTTCGGATTCGTCTTTTTTGTGATCGAGATTCGGAGTGGAAAGCTTTAGTTTAGGCCTTGGTTCCGGTTTTGGCTGAGATTTTTTCGCAGGTTTTGGAGTTGGTTTAGGTTCAACTTTCACTTCTGGTGCTCGTTCGCTCAATGACTCAATTGCACTTATTTCCTTTTCATAATCGTAGCCGAGTTTTTTCTTTTGAAATTCTTTAACAAAATTTACGACTTCAAATTCTGCATCTTGGAGAGATTTCCCGGAAATTCGGAAGCCTGCGGCCTGAGTGTGCCCTCCCCCATCAAAGTTTTGGGCTATTTTTGCGGCACTTGTGGATGGCGTTGTAGTACGGACGCTGACCGAAATTGAGCCGTCACTTTTTTCTTTCATTAGGAGGATTACTTCGGCGCCTGGGGCATTGGTCAAAAGTTCGTCGATGATGTCGCCAGTTTGATCCTCGGTGCTCTGGGTATCTTTAAAATCTTGCTGACTTACTATCGACCAAACCATTTTATGCTCCTCGTCGGTTTGGATTTTGGATAATACTCGGCCCCATAGTTTTAACTGACTAAGTTGTTTTGTCTTATAAATATGCTGGATGATTTCTTGCTGGCGAGCTCCGTATGAAACCAGTTTTGCGGCTTCGTCAAAGGATTTTGGAGTAGTGTTAGCATTTTGAAAACTGCCAGTATCGGTGATAATGCCTGTGAGAAGCAGAGTTGCGGTGTCTTCATCAATCAGATCTTTGTTCTCTATTCGGCTTAGTTCCTCCAGAATCGGTAGAATAATTTCGGTTGTGGATGAGGCCATCACATCTACTAGGTTCAATTTCCCAAAATTGGCGTTGCTGATGTGATGATCAATATTGATGACGGGGATTTGGTGAAACATTTCGATATTGTCCTCGTAAAATCCTCTTATTTGCTTTAATTCCGCTGTGTCTACCGTGATGATCAAATCATAATTTACTTCTCCTTTATTGAAGCTTAAATCATCTTCAGAGATGCGGCCTTCTTTTGGATGAATAATAATGTTTACCTTGTCGTTTTCTATGTTGCTCTTGATGTGCTCGATTTTGGAATTTTTGAGATCGATTGTAATGATGAAATCGTGGGAAGCGAGGATCTTGTTGCCGATAACCTTAGAGTTTGGCAAGAATTGCAGGACCTCGGGGATCGGATCGTTACAGACAACTGTAACTTCCTTGCCCAATTTTTTGAGAGCCATGTAGAGCGCGATGGCACTACCCAGACTATCCCCATCCGGAGGAGAGGAGGGCAGGACAAGGATTCTTCGGCTTTTTCTGATGAATTCTATGATTTGCTGTTGTGTCGATTCCAATTTATTTTTTTATGTTTCTGTATATTCTAAAACATTTTAGAATATATGTCAAGCATTAAGATTGCGAGACAGGAGGGTAGTATAACGATATGGAAGTGGGGGCGCTAGGGCTTTTTAGCTCGGAGGTCTAATATCTGTAGTTGCAGGCTTTCTTTTCCGTTCCAGATGTTCTTTTCGAGGTAACAAGCTATGTCGATTTTTTGGTGTTTTTTAAGCTCTTCCGCATGATCACCAATATTAAATCCAATGGTTCTTAGTGTTCCCTCCTTAAGATGAATCGAAAAACTCAAATGCGTCCTCTCTTTTCCCACCTGGCTGATGGATTGTGGCTCAATATCTCTCAAAATAAAAACCGGTTTTTCATTACCGACCCCAAAAGGTTTGAGTCCTTCCAATCCTTCAATAAATTCAAAACTAAGGTCGTCCTCAAAAAGTTCGTTATCTATATTAAGAATAGGTTTAAGATCGGCGTCGCGTAGAGCCTCTTCGCTGTATGCTGTGAGATCTTTTTTGAATTCTTCAAAATTCTCAGCCTCAAGATTAAAGCCCGCGGCCTGAAAATGCCCACCAAAATTAATAAGGTGTTTTTGAGTGTGGGTAAGAGCTTCGGTAATATTGAAAAGCTCGTTACTGCGGGCAGATCCCACAAATTTTCCATCCATCTTTTGCATGATGACTGCGGGGCGACCATATTTCTCTACAATTTTCCCTGCCAGAAGACCCAAAATTCCCACATGCCAGTCTTTGTGGTGGGCGATAATAATCGAGGGCAGGTTATCTTTGTTGAGAGTTTTTTCCACTTCAAGGAAAGCTTCTTCAGTCATGGTCCGGCGCTGATTATTGAGGTTTTCCAGTTGGGCACTTAGTTTGAGAACTTCCGGGTTTTGGTCTTCGTGGAGTAGGAGACGCAGGGCTGTGTGGGGATCTCCAATTCTTCCGGAAGCGTTTATGCGTGGAGCTATGCGAAAACCGATGGATTGAGCGTCCATTTCTGTTTCCGGGGTGATGTTGGAAAGTTTGAGTAGTTCCTGGATACCGGCCAGCTTGGAGTCTTGCATGTTGGCAATTCCGTGGCGGACTATTAGGCGATTTTCGTCTAGCAATGGAACTAAATCGGCCACAGTTCCCAAAGCGGCTAAGTTTGTGAGTTCCGTAAGCAGTGGGGAATTTGGGATGAGGGCTTGGGCCAATTTTAGAGCTACGCCTGCCCCTGCGAGTTCTTTAAAGGGATAATCTCCTTTTTGAGTATGGATGATACTGTGGGGATCGGGAGCGACTTCAGGGATTTGGTGATGGTCGGTGATGATGGTGTCTATTCCGGCTTCTTTAGCTTTTTTAACCTGTTCGGTGCAAGAAATCCCATTATCAACCGTGATAATTAGTTTGATATCTTTTTCAATGAATTCATCTATGTATTTCATGGATAGGCCGTAACCATCGGTGACTCTGTTTGGTAGGCGGCAGGAAACCTTGGCGTTTAGGGATCTGAGGGTTCTGAGCATGATAACAGTAGAGCTTATTCCGTCCACATCGTAGTCTCCAAAAATCATTATTCTTTCCTTGTTTGAAATTGCTTGTTTTATGCGCTCGACTGCGCGCGCCATATCCTCAAACAAAAAAGGATCGTGAAAATCCTTAAGGTTCTCAACTTGTTTAAGCTCCCTATTATGGACAACCCAGTTTTTTCCTAAAAATGATGTCATTTTTCTTTTTTCTTGTTTGCCTTCCACATTTCAAGTGCTTCCTGTGGGGTTTTCGCCTTATCCTTCCCAAAAACCCAAGTGTGTCGACTGATTAATTTCTTTGCTACCCCATCAATAACATCGTCCATCTCAAAATATTGATGCTCCTTGGCAATCTGTGAGATCATGATGATCTGAAAAAGCACATCTCCAAGCTCCTCTCTAAGATTTTCGTGGTCTCCATTTTCGATGGCCTGCCGCACTTCCTCCACCTCCTCATCAATATATCGGAGCATACTGCTAATAGTTTGCTCTCTATCCCATGGGCAACCAGTATCGGAACGGAGTTTATCGGCAATTTCTACTAGATCCTTGAATGTTTTTTTAGACATGATTATTTATTTAGTATTTCCTGGACATCTTCTTTGCTAAGCCAATTCACATTATCATATCTTTTTAGCCATGTCAGTTGTCTTTTGGCGTAGTGGCGAGTGTTTTGTTTGAGAGTTTCCAGACAGTTCTCGAGTGGCATTTCTCCTCTTAGGTATGGGATTATTTCTTTCACTCCCAGAGAGGTCATGGAAGGGAGATTTTCGTCGTAGCCTTTGTTGGTCAGGTTTTGGACCTCCTCCAAAAGGCCACTGTTTTTTTGCTGATCTACCCGATTGTTGATTTTTTCGTATAGTTCTTCGCGCGGGAGGGTTAAGCCGATTGTGAAAAGGTCGAATGGTGATTTTTGTTTTTGATTGGGTTTTTGGCCTGATTTTGCGATTTCGATGGCGCGGATGGTGTAGCGCAGGTTGTTGGGATGGATTTTTTCGGCAGATTTGGGATCGAGTTTTTTGAGAATGTCGTGGACTGATTCTTTTCCTTCGTTTTTTGCCTGTTGTTCAAGTTCCAATCTCAGCTTTGGATTTGGGGGAACTGAGGGGAGATTGTATCCCTCAATGATTGCACTGATATATAAGCCTGTTCCGCCAACCAGCATTGGAATGTGTTTACGGGAATAGATTTCTTCAATTTTTTTGAGAGCGAGATTTTTATATGTAGCCATGTCAATTAGCTGATCCGGCTCGGCAAAAGTGAGGAGGTGATGCGGGATATTGTCTTGTTCCTGCGGTGAAATCACATCAGTTGCGATGTCCATGTACTTGTATATCTGACGGGAATCCGTGGAAATAATCTCACCATTGATATGTTTGGCGATTTTGAGTGAGATTGCCGTTTTTCCGGCCGCTGTGGGGCCTAAAATTACAACTAAAGGTTTTTTGGCAGTCTCTACGAAAGATGTTAAGTCTTTGAGCAGATCCATGGCCGAAGAGTAGCCAAAATTATGAATAAGGTCAAGTTTTGATTGACTTTTAAAGTTTATGGTTTATAGTTTTGGCGTTTTTATTTAATAATTTCTAATTTATGTCACCTGAAAGAAAAATCGCTGATGTAGTGGATGAATTATGTGGTTCTTTAGGAGATGGAAGATCCAGAGAAGATATGGGAGGTAATACTGCGAAAGTCATCAAAACACGCTTAACTTCAAGAACACTTGATGAAATTCTTAGAGATGAAGAGGGCCCCAAAGTTCCATATAGGGAAGATATCCCTGAAGAATT
>JAHIRL010000035.1 GCA_018818755.1 Patescibacteria group bacterium | reverse complement strand
GCTCCAAAAAGGTTTGGTCATCACAAAGTGATGGGCAAACCTTTTTTGTTAACAAGAAAACGGGAACGAAACCCGAAGGGTTCGAAGCCGGCTAGGAGCGAGAGTCGCGGGAAGCGAGTGTATATTTAAAAAAAGCACTGTTAAAAATGCCGTCATTTTGACGTAATTTTTGATACTGCTTTTTTTGAAGCGCTTCCACATGACCGAGCGACGACGCCGGTGCACCGAGCGAAGTGAGGTATTCCCGTTACCTGTTTGGAGCTGCCTTTACGAAGAAGTTAGAACCTATTTCAAAGAAAAGCATGGAGGCTAGCCTCCATGAAAATTTTGCAAAACCCTGACGCTCTTGGGCGCGCCGCCCGCCCCCGCCTCGGGCGGCGCGGAGAAACAGACTGTGCAAATTCCAGAGTTTGAAAGTGCGGGCAGGCAAAAATTCATTTCCCCCATACCCCCTTTTCTTTTTGCCTGCCCGCAGAAAAGATCCCCGCTGAAAGCGGGACAGGCCGCCTTTTTCGGGGCGGTTAAATTTTGGGATTACCGATTGCTTTCTCTGTATCAACATATTAGTATGATTCTGCTAGGATTTATTACGGTCAATTTAATACTATCAAAAAATGGATAGCAAGCAAAATGAAAATTTAGGACAAAAAATACAAAAACTTAGAAAAGAGAAAGGAATGTCTCAAGATGAGCTGGCTAGAAAAGCTGATATACCGTACACAACACTTACGAAAATCGAGATCGGTGTAATAAAAAAGCCGTCCGTTTTCGCAGTTGCAAAGATTGCAGAAGCTTTAGAAATGAGCCTAGATGAGCTTATGGAATAAATAACAACCTTAACTTTTTAAAATATGTCAGAGGAAGAAAAAAAATTACTCGAAAAGCAGCTATGGAGCGTAGCAAATGTACTACGTGGAAAGATGCATGCCGACGAGTATAAAAACTACATACTCGGATTTATTTTTTACAAGTACCTTTCTGAAAAACTTGAGAATTATGTAAATGAAAAGCTTCTTGCAAATGAGAAGTATAAATTTCATGAAGTTGACGAAAACACAGAAGAAGGTAAGCAAATCATAACAGCCATTAAAGATGCTTGTATTGGACATCTTGGTTTTTTCCTCAAGCCAAAAGAACTTTTTGGCTATTTGGTCAAAAAAGGAAGCGGAGAACTGAAAAATGAAGAAAGTAAATTTATCCTTGAAGATTTAAAAAATATTCTTAACAGAATAGAGCAAACTTCAATGGGAACTGATAGTGAAGATGATTTTAAAGGCCTTTTCGATGATGTTGATTTAACTTCAACAAAGCTTGGTTCACGAGAAAATCAAAAAAATGATGTAATTGTTGAGGTTTTAACTCATTTACGAGGAATTGATTTTAAACTGGAAGACAACAAAGGCGATCTGCTCGGAGACGCTTATGAATATCTTATAGGTGAGTTTGCGGCTGGAGCAGGGAAAAAAGGTGGAGAATTTTATACCCCTGCTCAAATATCACGACTCCTATCTAAAATAGTTACTTATGATAAAAAGAGAATCAGGTCAGTTTATGATCCAACTTGTGGGTCTGGCTCACTTCTTTTGAGATTAGCGGAGTTTACCGAGGTTTCAGATTATTACGGGCAAGAACTTAATCCAACAACCTACAATCTGGCACGAATGAACATGATCCTACATGGAGTACATTTCGCCCATTTCAATATTAAGCAAGGAGACACTTTGCAAGAAGACATGCACGGAGATTTAAAGGCTGAAGCCGTAGTCGCAAACCCTCCTTTTTCCGCAAGATGGAAAAGTGACAGTGATCCGCAATTGACGCATGATGATCGATTTTCTCAGTATGGACGATTAGCTCCAAAAAGCGCCGCTGATTATGCCTTCTTAACACATATGCTCTACCATCTTGCAGATAATGGAACCATGGCAATTGTTTTGCCACACGGCGCATTATTTCGCTCAGGAGCTGAAGGGCACATTCGCCAGTATATTATTCAAAAACAAAACTATTTAGACGCAGTTATCGGATTGCCGGCAAATCTATTCTATGGAACACCCATTCCGACTTGTGTACTTGTGTTCAAAAAGTGCCGCAAAGAAGATGAGGACATTCTTTTCATCGATGCATCGAAAGATTTTATAAAAGCCAAAAATCAAAACAGACTAACTGATGAGAATATTCAGAAAATTTATGAAACTTATACAGAGCGAAAGGAAATTGATAAGTACTCTCATCGTGCCGAGCTAGACGAGATCAAAGAAAACGAATACAACCTAAATATTTCGCGATATGTGGACACTTTTGAGGAAGAAGAACCGATTGATATTGAGACAGTAGCAAAAGAGCTTAAAACTCTGAATGATGAAGAGGAAGGCTTGCAAAATAAAATAGCCGAATTTTGTGAAGAACTTAAAATTGATAAACCTTTTTAATTTATGTCAGCAATCAAAGTCCAGAAAGACGACAAAAAGATTCCTAAACTTAGATTTCCTGGATTTAATGAGGAGTGGAAAGCAAAAGAACTTGGGGAATTCTTGGAGCAAAAAACAAGAGAAATCCCAAAGCCTAATACTCCTTACAAGGCAATTGGTATCAGAAGCCATTTTAAGGGAACTTTTCAAAAACCCGATTCTGATCCTGATAAAATTGCTATGGAAAAGCTCTTTGTGGTTAAACAAAATGATCTGGTGGTTAATATAACATTTGCTTGGGAAGGTGCAGTTGCAATGGTAACTGAAAAGGATAACGATGGATTGGTTTCTCACAGATTCCCAACTTATGTTTTCGATGAGCAAAAAGTATCAAAAGAGTATTTCAGATATATTT
>JAHIRL010000034.1 GCA_018818755.1 Patescibacteria group bacterium | reverse complement strand
GGATCCGGATTGGACATCGCAAAAACTATCGGATCCTTCGCCATCGAGCGCACCATCTCCGCAGAAACCAAACCAGGCGCCGAAACTCCAATAAAAATATCTGCCCCCTCCATTGCCTGCGCCAAATCTCCCTGCACACCCTCACGATTCAACTTTGCCATCTCCTTTTTCTCGTCATTTAGGCCTTCGCGCCCCTCATATATCGCCCCCTTCGAATCACACAAAATAAAATTCTTAAATCCGTAAGCCAACATTAGTTTTGTTATAGCGATTCCGGCGGCGCCGGCCCCACTTAAAACAATCCGCACCTCCTTTTCCTCCTTACCCACAATCTTCAAAGCATTTATCAATCCTGCCAAAGCCACGATCGCCGTTCCATGCTGATCATCATGAAAAACCGGAATATCCAACACCTTATTCAGCTCCTCTTCCACATAAAAACAGGCCGGCGCCGCAATATCCTCCAGGTTTATTCCCCCAAAGCTCGGCGCAATAGCCTTAACAACAGCAATAATCTCATCAGGGTCCTGCGTGTCCAAGCAAATTGGCACCGCATCCACTCCGGCAAATTTTTTAAACAAAGCGCATTTGCCTTCCATTACCGGCATACCGGCAAGCGCCCCAATATTACCTAATCCCAGCACAGCACTTCCATCCGTCACCACAGCAATTGTGTTGCCGCGGCCCGTGTATTCATATGATTTCTCGGGATCAATAGCAATTTCTTTGCAGGGCTCCGCCACTCCCGGCGTGTAGAACAAACTCATATCCTCAACACTCTCCAAAGGAACTCTCACCCCCACTTCCAATTTTCCGCGATATTTTTTATGCGCCTCTATGGCCGCTACCCTATAATCTTTCATCACCAATTCGGGTTTATAACTGTAGTTCCGTCGGATTTCTGAATAATCTCATAATCCTCAACATACTTAACTGCCTTAACCTCATCATTTTCTTCGCTTTTAAAGCCAAAATGGACCAAAGCCCAAAAAATCAGAACTACGATCACCGCTCCCACAAACAAGAAAACTGTTTTATTCATATTGATTGATTAAATTTTAAAATGCGCTGGTACTTCCTTCCCGCTTGTCTAGGACCACATCTGCCGCTCGCTCGTACTTAAAGGTATAATCCACCTCTTCGCAGTAATAGTAATCCACTGGTCCGGTCCCCACACCAACCGCATCCGTTTCAATAATAATCTTACTTGGTAATTTATCAAGCATTTCCATCCCCATATTTTCCACCAACACAGCTTTGAAAATTTCACTAAGCAAAGCTGAATAATCCTCTACAAAAACAATTTCCATCTCTCTATATTCTAGGGCAGAAAGCATTTCCCGGATCAATGCAGGAGCAAAATAACGCACAAGGCCGCCACCATATTCCGTATACACAGTCAGCACAAAACCGCTCTCTAAATAAATATACCAATCCGTAAAAGCTCCTCCTTCATCGGCAATCTCCAAGGAATTCATCCCTTCAAAACTAAATTCAGTTAATTTATCCTCCGCAAAAACAGCCTTCAGCCTCGCAAAATATTCGTCAACATTCAACCCCTGATCATTTCTATCCAATTCCCCAACAATTCGCACAGATTCCGGATAAAGCCGCAAAGTACCAACCTGAGAATCATCCCTCACCCAAAACTCAAAATGTCGCACACCTTCAACAAGTTCAAACCTGTCTTCATCATAATAAACATTTAGCGGCAAATCCTCACTCTCATATTTCGTCCAACCCTCCCTCATCCGATACCTGCTCCAACCCTCCTCTTTAATTTTCATCAACCTATATACAATCTCCGCAAAAGCCCCTCGGCTGATAGCCTCATTTGGATAAATCTTTCCCTCCAAATCAGCCAACAGTAGATCCTTTTCTTTCGAAAAATCCGCATAAATAGCATACCAATCACTAGTCAGCACATCCGCAAAAATCTCATTCGCCACTTCCTCATCTACTTCAAAACCGGCTGTCAAAATCGCCATTTTTAAAGCCTCTGCCAAAGTAACTTCCTTAGCCGGCCCAAAACTCCCATCCTCATATCCTGCAACAATCCCTTGCTCATAAGCCTTCATTACAAATTCATAAAACCAGGCATCCTCAGGCACATCACTAAAAACCGCCACATCCTCAACCTCGGTCACATCCTCAGTCTCAACCTCGGTCACATCCTCAGCCTCCATCAACCCAAAACCAAGTGCCAAAATCTTCATCGCCTCCGCCCGATTCAAACTGGAATCAACCCCAAACGACCCATCCTCATATCCTGCAACAATCTCCCTCTCTTTCAAAGCCTCCACTGCAAGATAGTTCTCATGAGCCTCTTCCACATCGTAAAAACTCGCCGCCCTAGCAATAGGGGACAAGCAAAGGCTAAACAATAGCAAAGAAACGAGGATTTTTTTCATATCCCCATTATTGCAAAGGAGAGACTTTAAGTAAAGGGATCACCGCAAAAATCCCCAAGGGAAATCCTCTCTTCAATTGCAGAGCAAAGCCACCTAGTAAATCAAATCTCCCGGACTATATGTATCTAAATTATCTTCACCGATAAGCTCTACCATTTTGTCCACAACTTCATCCATAGGCATAGTTTCCTGAACACCCTTTTTCATATCCCGCACAATCGCGGTACCCTCACGCACCTCGGTTAGACCGATCAAAATAGCATAAGGCACCTTAAATTTATCAGCAAGTCTTAGCTGAATATTGATAGCACCTTTTCCCAAAGCACCAACAGCCTTAACCCCTGCTTCATGCAACTGATCAATCAAAGGAATACATTTCTTCTTGGCCTCAAGTCCCAGTTGAGCCACAAAAACATGCAAATCATCTTTGCTTGGAACACGAATTTTTTCCTTCTTCATATTTGCGATAATTCTTTCCACCCCCGCCGCATATCCCACAGCCGGAGTAT
>JAHIRL010000033.1 GCA_018818755.1 Patescibacteria group bacterium | reverse complement strand
AATAAATTTCATCTTGGCTCTGCGTTCGGCTTTGCCTCGTTTGAGTATATTTATAACTTCGCTCGAACTCATTTTATCAGAGATTCGTAAATTTTACCAGCGCGTCGGCGGCTGCGGCGATTCCTTTCCCCCAGACCCCTTTTCCTCGCCGCAGCCGCCTCTTTTCGCTCGCCCGCCCGTAAGGGCGGGCGAGCTCAGGAAGTTTTTTAAAAGAAATTCAAATTTTAATAAAAATATACGTGAGTTGACAGGATTTAAATCCTATTATATGATAATATATCCATTCCAAAGAGTTTGAAATCGGCAAAAATAAGTACCTTAAAAACTAAAATGGAGGTGAAAAGATGGCTATTCGAGTTATAGCGGTGGCTGCTCCCGAATTACCAGAAGGAAAAATAGGAACAGGCGTGTTGTCAAGTGACGATCCTGCTAGTCTTTTTAATGCTTGCAGATATGCCGCATTTTTAGCAGAGAATGATATTGGATTTTGGGGAGAATCTAATTGGGCATCCCCAAGGAAGGAACGAAGAGAAACCTTCCTACTCATGCATTCTCTAAAAGAAAACCTGCCAATTTTTGAGAAACTTCTAGAGAAGATTCAACCAAATCTTTTGCTAATTGGTGCAATGTCGCTATGCTTGCCTGGAGCAGTTGCTTGTGCTAAAAAAGCTAAGAAGATGTTTGGCGATGAAATTTGTGTTGTGTTGGGCGGAAGACATGCAAATGAAACAATATATCCTACCCAAGAAGGAACCATTAAGCATCACTTTGGTTCTCCTCTACGACTTATGGCTGAAGAACGCATTGATAGAGTATTCGATTTAGTTGTTTCCGGAGAAGGAGAGTATATTATTGCTTCAATTGGTGAAATAGTAGGCGGTTTAGACCAGCGGAAGATTTCTCCTGCAGAAATTAGCAATCATCTCCAAGAGATTTCTCAAACGTCCGGTAAATGGATTGTTGGTTGGGTTGATGATATTAAGGAGATTCATGTTGTTGAAGGAAGAAGCAGTCAATTTGATCGAAATTATTTACCTTCTCCGGTAGAAATGTTTGGAGTGAGCTCTACATTCGATGTCTTTCCAGGAAGTTTAACCGCACATGTTTTTAGTGATAGCAGTAGTGGCTGCGTCTATGACTGTATTTTTTGTAGTGAACGGCGGAGTGTAACTGGGCCACTTATTCAATTAGATACGGCGGCGGATCGCTTATTTAGACAATTGAAAAGCACAACGAATGTTATTCAGCAAGATTCTCCTTCTTTTAAGGCAAGCGCTTTTGTAGAGGATTCTACTATACTCGCTGGATCAAATAATGCATTGAATCGTTTGGCGAGGTTGCTTACAGAGGAAAAATTAGATTTGCGATTTGGAGGACAACTAACTATTGACCAAATTCTTTCCAAGGTTGAGATTATAAAAAATCTCAAATTTGTAGGATTCGACTATCTTTTTGTCGGTATGGAAACGCTGGAACCTAAATCAGTGGGAGGTATGAGTAAAGACACAAAGTTTAGTGAAGATAGCTGGTTAAGACGGACTGAAAAAGTACTTGAGATACTGAATTCGTTAGAAATCCAATGCGGCCTCTCTTTGTTATTTGGCCTAGGCGAAAATCATGACTCAAGGATAAGGTTGCTTTTTCAAATTAAGAAATGGCGAGAAAATTATGGAATACCCAACCCTATCGGTCTCAACTGGGCAGTTCAGCATCCTTTAAGAGGTAACGATGGAGGGACTGGATATAAATATATCGAGTGGGGTATACCTTCCGGTCCTTGGATAGAGATGTTTCGGGATTTTGGTGAAGCGTCTGTATTATATCCATTGGCGAATCAAAAGCCGCCTATTCTTAAAGAGGTCCAAGAGATAGCGGATTTTTATCACGAGTTGCCCGAAATTAAAAAACGCGCTACAATCAACCAAAAGAAAGGAGAAGTACTATGATAACAGTCTTGATAGACCCACAACTCAAGAAAATCGTCCCTAACTTAGTTTTAGGAGTCGTTTCTGCGACAGTGCAGGTGACGAAAAATTCTCCTTCGCTCTGGAAGGAGATTAACAAACGCATCAAAGGGTTGCAATCAGAAATTACGCTGGCGTCGCTTTACGACATTCCGCAGATTAAGGCGTTGAGAGATGCCTACAAGGCGATTGGAAAAGACCCAACGCGTTATCGCGGATCTCAAGAAGCGTTAGTCCGCAGAATATTGCAAGGCAAGGGATTATATCAAATCAATACGGTTGTTGACATAAACAATCTCGTTTCCCTTGAGACACTACATTCGGTGGGTTCCTACGATATTGACAATCTTAGGCCCCCCATTATTTTCCGCATAGGAAACCGGGGAGAATCGTATAAGGGCATTGGCAAGGAGATAATCAATGTTGCAGATTTGCCATTGTTCGCTGACGAGGAAGGTCCCTTTGGAAGCCCAACAAGCGATTCTGAAAAGGCGATGATTACCTTAAATAGCAAGAGGGTGATGATAGTTATTATCTCTTTTGCGGGTCAAGATCGCCTGAGAGGTCAACTCCAACGTACCACAAATCTTTTGTGTGATTACGCTGGTGCATCAAGGGAAGAGGTTGAGACTGCGATAATCGAATAAAAGGAGGTAAATCATGGCAGAAATAAAAGATTTTTACGAAAGTGGAAAGGGGGATCGTCTCATCGATCCCCTTCTTTTTCCAGAAGAGATCAAGCAGTTCCTTACATGTGAAAAAAGAATATTGGAAACCCTAGCGGATTCATTTGACCTTTTAGTTGAAGTTGGCAGTATGTATGGCCGTTATCCGAAATGGGCTGTTGAGAATGGTAAATACTACCTCGGAATAGATATTGTCCAAAGGTATATTGAAACTGGCAGGAAGATTATTTTAGATTTACAACTCAACCCTGATAAATGTAGATTTGTGCTTGGTGGGGCAGAAAACATTACTGATTTGGTCAAACCCAGAGAATGGAATGTTAAACTTCGGAAATGCCTTCTCTTTTTTCCGTTCAATAGTTTTGGCAATATGGAAGACCCCTTAGTTATTGTTAAAGGTATCAAAAAAAGCGGCTTGCCATTTTTAATTAGTACTTATGGCACGAGTCAAGAAACCAATGTATGCCGGGAACAATATTATAGAGATTGTGGCTACTCCGAGATTGTTAGTCTGCAAGACGAAAAAGGCGTCCGTTTTGTCTCTCCGGATGGATTGTCCACTATTGCCTACCACCCAGATTATTTGCAAGAGATTTTCACCATTGCTAGTTTAAAAGTAGCGATTGTTCATTTTTCTCAAATAGCTGTGGCGTTTACTTTGCCTGAATTGGCAAAGAAAATTATGCCGATAACTTTTTAAATAGGTTATCGGCTTTTTATTAAAATTTGAATTTCTTTTAAAAAACTTCCTGAGCTCGCCCGCCCTTACGGGCGGGCGAGCGAAAAGAGGCGGCTGCGGCGAGGAGAAGGGGTCTGGGGGAAAGGAATCGCCGCAGCCGCCGACGCGCTGGTAAAATTTACGAATCTCTGATAAAATGAGTTCGAGCGAAGTTATAAATATACTCAAACGAGGCAAAGCCGAACGCAGAGCCAAGATGAAATTTATT
>JAHIRL010000032.1 GCA_018818755.1 Patescibacteria group bacterium | reverse complement strand
TTCAAGTTCCAGTTCTCCGTCTAAATGCAAATCGATCAGCCGATTTGTCCTCTCTTTTACTGTGCTTAAACGATCTTTGAGATTTTGAGCGAAAATTCCCGACGAGCTACTTTCCTCTTTCTCCCATTCTTGGATTTTTTTAAAAAATTTGTCTTTCCACTCGTCGGGAATAGAAACTTTTTTACAAATCTCTTTGACTTGCTCGGCAAGTTTTTCCACCCGCAAAAAGCTGTTGCTGCATTTTTGAACTTTGCTTTTTCTGGTGCAACGGTAGTATTCAAAAACTAAACCACTTTTTTTGATGTGTCGTTCGCCGGTGATTTGATATCTGCACTCTCCGCAGACGGCAAAGTTTTTGAAAATGAGTTCTTCTTTAATCCACTTTTTGCGGGGCTTGCCATTGTGGAAAATTGCCTTTTGGATTTTGTCAAAAAGTTTTTTGGAAATCATTGGCTTATGAGAACCTTGCGTCAGTTCTCCGCGATAGTAAAACATGCCGTAGTAAAATGGATTTTTGAGTAATCCTTCAACGGTGGAAAGATTGCAAGGTTCTCCATTTCTTCCAACCAAGCCGAGAGAAAACATTTTGTCCCGAATTTGCGAGAGCGTAAAACTGCTCGTGGCAAAAGCTTCCAGTATTTGTTTCATCTTGCGGAAAGTTTGCTTATCAGGCTCGATCGTTCGAAGTCGTGGTTCGTTAAAATATCCCATCGGCGCTTTTGCCGGCAGTTCGCCGCGACGCAGTTTTTGCCTGATTCCACGCAAAATGTTTTCTCTCAAATTGTCGGTGTAATATTTGGCTTGCCCAAAGGCAACGCTTAACATAAATTTTCCTTGCGGAGTAGTGTCAAACCAAAATGTCGGGAATTTTAGCGAAGTTATCTTTTGGGTGTCAACTAAATAAATTACTTTCCCGCCATCTATTGAGTTACGAGCTAATCTGTCGGGGTTCCATGCTAAAATTCCCGATGCGTTGCCTTTTTCTATCTCAGAAAGCATTTGATTAAATACTGGTCGGCCCGGCTCCTTTGCCGTTCGACTTTCAAAAAATTCTTTAATTACAAAAAGTGAGTTTTGCTTGGCATAATCTCGGAGTTCTTGGAGCTGGGCCTCAATAGACAAAATTTGCCGTTCTTCTTCCTCTGACGACTTTCGGCAATAGATGAAATATTTTTGCATAAAATCCCTCCTTTTATTTTGTCTATTGAATGCTTTCTGAAATTACACCGACAATTTAATGTAATTCTGACGCTGTCCCGCTCTGCAGGACAAAACTGTCGGCTCAGGTATGAAAAAGTATTAAGCTGTATATTGTAATACATTTTCATACTTTCTTAGCGAAGCGAAGTGAAGGAACCGTCAAATCTTGGCTGGAAAGCTCGCTCTAAATTTTCCCCCGCAATACAATTTACTGCTCAATTTGCCAGCCGAAGCCCGAGCCGCAGGCGAGGGCGAGGCGGCTAAATTAAAACAAAATGCGATATGGTGGTGTGTTCTCAATGATGCTCGAACTTTTTTTGAGCAAAAATATTAATATTTGCTCCACTCGCTCCGCAATTCTTGTCCGCAAATCTCGTTGGGGGGCGAGATTTGCGGACAAACAAGGAACTGTTTTTGAATTGATGGATTTTATATTTTGATAATAGCAAAAAATGAACAGATATGGAGTCAATTCATTCGATCAAAAATCATGATTAGCCCATAGCACCCGAGTTGCGAATCCCTCTCCTTTTTCTCCTTAGAACAAGTAAGGCAAGTCCGATAATAATGATTCCTCCAAGGACAAAGGAAACGATTTTCCATGTTTTGGTCTTTCCCATTTCAACTTTTAACTTACCATCTTCAACTGAAACTTTGAAATCATAGGTTTTGGAAGATTCACTTGTTAGTTCTGTTTTGTCTTCTAAAACATATACGGCTTTGGCTAAAACAGTATGGTCGCCTTTTTCTAGAATATTTGATGCATCTGCAACTTTGTAGGTCCATTCGCTTTTTTCATTTGTATCTGTTTGAACAGAAAGTGGATTAGAGTGAACTTCAAGATGAACAATGGTTTTTGGATAGGATTTTCCTTTAATGATGAGGTCAGTTCCATCAGCTGTAATGCTGTCAACTGTTGGTTTTGGAGGATTAACATCAATGGTCTGTGTTTTGGTTGATGTTTTTCCTGTTGAATCGGTAATAGTTAGCGTAACAGTGTATCTTCCTGGACTATCGTATTTGTGTTTTACTATCATTTCTTCTGTTGTTGTGCCATCTCCAAAATCCCATAGGTATTTTACAATACCATTGGCACTAAAAGATGATGAAGCATCGAATGTGATTTCTGAATCTGATGATGCAGATGTTGGAATTGAAAAATATACATATGGCGTAGTTAGATAATGTTGAACCGATTGAATAAAATCTCCGGATGTTGGCGGCAAAGGACT
>JAHIRL010000031.1 GCA_018818755.1 Patescibacteria group bacterium | reverse complement strand
CTCGGCGAGAAAAACTAGACTCCAATTCTAATCTCTGATAAAGTCTAAACATAAATTGACCTAAACTTGCAATTTATGTCAGAACTTTCAGTTTTCGACATCGCCGGCCCGATAATGATAGGACCTTCCAGTTCGCATACTGCAGGGGCTTGTAAAATCGGACAATTTGCCCGGGCACTCTTTCACAAAACGCCGCAAAAAGTCACTTTTTATTTGCACGGTTCATTTGGCGAAGTCTACAAAGGCCACGCCACAGACCGCGCCCTACTTGGAGGAGTTATGAAATTTCGCACATCAGATCCAAGGATAGAATGTGCATTTAAAGTTGCAGAAGAAAAAAAGATCAAATATAAATTTATAAAAAAAGACCTCGGTGCAAAATATCATCCGAACACAGTTCAAATAGTCCTCGAAAACAAAGCATATAAAATGTCGATAATTGGCTCGTCCATCGGTGGGGGAATGATCGAGATTGTTAAAATAGATGACTTTGATATTAACCTGAAAGGTCGTGTCGGCAAATATCAATCGTTGGTAGTTTGCCACGACAAGGATTCTCAACTTCTCACTAATATCATTGGCAGGATCAAAAAGATGAGCATTGGGGTGGCCGAAGTCGAGAGCACTTCCTTCCGTAAAAAAACCCTATCAATCATCAGTCTCGAAGGCAGAAGGATCCTTTTAAAGGAAGTTGTCGAACTGGAAAAGATTGGAGGTATTGAATTCGTTCGCGCACTTTCTAAACTTGATAAATGATTATGAAATATCAATTCCAAACAGCTCAGGATCTTTTGAAACTCACAAGCAAATTTCATCTTCCCATTTCCGAAATCACAAAACTATATGAATCCGAAAGATCCGGAAAATCCATTAGCACCATCCGCCTAAAAATGAAAACCACCCGTGATGTAATGTACGAAGCAGTAAAAAAAGGAATTAAGAGTAAACGAACAACGCAGTGGACCCACTCTGGTGGTGATGCGCACAAACTTTACCAAAAACTAAAAAGTCTCGGAGATATGATGGGCAACAAAGTCACAGTCCGCGCCATGGCCTACGCAATGGCTGTCTCCGAACAAAACGCCATGATGGGCAAAATCGTCGCCTTCCCTACAGCCGGCGGCGCCGGAGTAATCCCCGGAGTTTTATTTAGCTGTGCCGAGCATTTCCATGCAGGAAAGCGCAAACTTTTACGCGGCCTTTTTACCTCATCCGCAGTCGGCATGATAATTGCCAACGGTGCCACTCTGTCCGCCGCCAAAGGTGGCTGCCAGGCCGAAGTCGGCGCCGCCGTAGCGATGGCCTCAGCCGGCCTCACCGAAATGCGCTCCGGCACACCCGAACAATGTTTTGATGCGGCGGCCATTGGCCTAAAAAGTTATCTTGGCCTGGTCTGCGACCCACTCGGCGGACTTGTAGAAGTCCCATGCATCAAACGCAACGCCATCGGCTCAATGGCCGCCATTGGCGCATCCGATATGGCGATAGCCGGCATAAAATCCAAAGTTCCCTTTGACCAGGTGGTTTCGGCCATGAATAATATAGCAAAAGGAATGTCGCCAAAAGTCCGTGAAACCGCACTAGGCGGCCTTGCCACAACCGAGATCGGAAATGATATCAAAAGAAAACTCGGCCTCCCCATCATTAAAGAAAAATAATATGTTCCGCATAGCTGTCTTAGCATCGACCAATGGCACAGATCTCCAAGCCATCATTGACGAAATCAAAGCAGGTCTTATGCCCGGCATCGAACTGGCTATTGTTATCAGTAATAAAAAAGACGCCTACGCCCTAACCCGCGCTAAGGAACAGGGCTACAAAACTCGCTTCATCAATCCCCAAAATCTCACTCGCACACAATTTGATACAAAAATGGCCAAGATCCTAAAAGAAGAAAAAGTGGATCTGATTGTTTTGGTTGGCTACATGCGCATCCTCTCCAAAGAATTTGTAAAGAAATTCCCACAAAAAATAATCAACATTCATCCTTCACTAATTCCCAAATATTGTGGCAAAAATTATTACGGCTCCAATGTTCACAAAGCCGTTATTGAAGGACACGAGAAAGAGACCGGCATGACCATCCATTATATCGACGAAGGCTGTGACACCGGTGAAATAATCCTCCAAAAAACCTGCCCTGTAACCTCAAAGGACACCCCCGAGACCCTCAAGGAAAAAGTCCAAGCTCTTGAGAAGAAATGGTATCCCGAGGTAATTCGTCTGTTGGCATCGCAAAAAAAGTAAGGTAGGATGAACCCATGACCGACTTCTTCGATTCCAACACATTCGCAATAATTGTTTTGCCTCTCTTGATCTTCCTTGCCCGCGTCATAGATGTAAGCATGGCCACGATAAGGATCATTTTTATTTCCAAGGGAATGAAGATGGTTTCTGCGATTCTGGGATTTTTTGAAGTTTTAATTTGGGTTATTGCTATTAGTCAGGTTATGCAAAACTTGGACAATTGGGTTAACTACATTGCCTATGCCGCAGGTTTCGCTGCGGGCACTTATATTGGGATCATAATCGAAAACAAGATCGCCATCGGCACCCTATTGCTTCAAGTCATCACTAAAAAGGAGGCGAAAAGCCTTATTAAAGAATTAAGGAACAATAATCACAGGATCACAAGCGTTTGTGCGGAGGGCAATGATGGGAAAGTTCACATACTCTACATTGTGACCAAGCGCAAAAAATACGAAGAAGTCGTCTTCACAATTCGCAACCACAACCCCAGAGCCTTCTTCTCAGTTGAAAGTATAAAAGTGGTCCAAGACAGTTTCTTAGGTAGCGGAAAAGCAGATCTTCAAATGGCTAGCCAGCAAAACATTCACCTCCAAGGGAAAAAAGTTAAACGCAAATAACTATTTCCGCCTCCACTTCCAATGATACTTAATCGCACTCACAAGGTGCATCCAGGAAACTTTATTGAAGATTAGTTTGATAAGCCCACCATCGCTCAGCCTTTTGTGATAATGGATGGCTCTCACTTCCGGGAAATACATAATTTTTTTACCGGCCAACTGAACCTTTT
>JAHIRL010000030.1 GCA_018818755.1 Patescibacteria group bacterium | reverse complement strand
TTAAATTAGAAGTTCCGTAAAAATAACCATTGGAGTTTCCTAAATTCAAACCGCCCCACTGGCTTATTTCTGTTAGTTTTAGTAGTGATTTGGTAGCTTGTAGGGTTGTCAGGAGGTAAAGGACCAGGATATTGATGATACTTAGCATTATCAGGTAGAGATTTTTTTGGGGCTTGGATTTGAGAAAGGATTTGTTTTTTGTGCGGAGATTATAGGCATTTATTGTTTGGGCGATTACAAATAGGGCGAGGATGATAGTGTGGGATTTGTCTGTGAGGATTCCTTCTTTTGGGATGAGGTCTCCAAGATTCCAGCCATATTTTGAAAGGGTAAAGAGATAGAGGAAGGAGAAAATTAGGCCAAAGAATAGGCCCTTTGTGGCGATTCTTGGAATGTTTATGCGACTGCGTTGGTAGTCCTTTTTGAGGACTGATTTTTCGACATTGTCTTGTTTGAGGGCTAGCTGGAGAGGGAGGTTTATGATTAGTTCGATAACGATTATTAGACTGATTGTCAGGGCTGAGATGGTGCCGATTATTAAGCTTGTTCCCACTATGCAGAGTTTTGCGATTTGGGCGATAATGCTGTGGTGGATTATTTTTGTTTGGTTTTCTTTTAGTGTGCGATTTTCTTTGAGGTGGGGGATGAAGTTTTCGAAATTGATGTTGGAGTTTCTGGTGATTAGGGCGATGTTTTCTTTTTGTTTGTGAAGAATTTGGAGGATGCGGGTGCGGTCTTCTTCTTTGAGGTTTGTAAAGATGTAGTCCTTTTTTTTGTTGGCTAGCATTTTCTCGAGTTTGTTGTCGGGAATGTCTTTTAAATCCTCGCTACTTAAGGGTTCGAAATATTTTTTATTGATTATTCCGAGTTCCAGGCCTGCGGCTACGGCTTTTCTTTCGCGGATGTTGCTTAGTATATATATTTTTATTCCGAGATTCTGGATGTGCTCTATTTGAGTTCTAAGGTCGAGGTTTAGGGGATTGCCTAGACCGATGAATCCTAAAAAGATCAGCTCGTTTTGGACGAAGCTTTCTGTGTAGCGGGTAAGTTTTTTAAGGGGGAGGGGTTTATAGGAGAAAGCAAAAACTTTTTGACCTTGTTTGTTTAGGCGTTTGATACGGTTTTTGATTGTTGTGCGTAGGCTGGGGCTTAGGTCTATTTTTTTGCCATTTATTAAGATTCGGTTACATCTTTGGAGGATGCTAAAGGCGTTTCCTTTGTTGAAAGAACTTATTTCTTTGCTGTTGATGTTTTTGGCTACAATTGTGGATATTTTTTTGTCAGAGCTTTGGGAAATTTTTTCCAGGATTTCGTAGCTTTCTTCGATGTTGGATTTTTTTATACTACATTTTCTAAAAAAGTTATTTATAAGTTGTTCGTTTTTGACTTGTTTTTTGTGACTGATCAATTGGCTGGAGATGGATGCCAATTGAATTGCCAAATCTTGTTTCAGAAAGGATTTGTCACTTTCGAAGCTTTGTTTACTTTTTAGGTCTTCGATTATTATCAATGAGCTTTTATATTTGATTTTTGCTTTGTATTCGTTGAAATAGAGTCTTTTTACAACCAGTTCTTTTTTTGTGAGTGTCCCTATAACATCGGTACAGATTGTAGTTATGTCGCTTAGGTCGCGGGTGCGGCCTGGGAAAAATTTATTAATTATTAATAAGCTCAGGGGAACTCCTGCAAAAAGTAGGGTGAAAATTTGTAGTATTGTCGTTGAAATGCTCATTTTAGATTTTTATTCCTCCATTCTTTAATTTTTTTGTGATGTCCACTGAGCAAAACTTCCGGTACTTCCATGCCCTTAAATTTTGCTGGACGCGTATAGTGGGGGTATTCTTTTTTTCTTTTGAATGCTTTGGAAAATGAATCATGCAGATGTGATTCGTCTTTACCTAATACTTCGGGAATTAATCTGGAAACTGCGTCTACAAGAACCATTGCTGGCAGTTCGCCTCCGGTTAAGACATAATTGCCGATGGATATTTCTTCATCCACGCAAAGGTCGATTATTCTTTGATCTATGCCTTCGTAGCGGCCACAAATTAGAATTAGGTCTTGGGCTTTTTTTGCCAGATTTTCAGCTTTTGTTTGGCTAAGTGTTTTTCCTTGTGGGCTAAAGTAAATTACCGGGCCTTTGTTCTTTTTTTTTACTGCGGTGATAGCATCGTATAGTGGTTGGGGGGTCATCAACATTCCGGCTCCGCCGCCAAAGGGAATGTCGTCCACTTTTTTGTGCTTGTCTTTGCTGTATTTGCGAATATCGTGAATGCGAATTTCGATTATGCCTTGGGAGATCGCCCGTGCGATAATACTCTCATTCAAATATGAATCGAAAATTTCCGGAAAAATTGTAAGTATATCAAACTTCATGCTTGTATTTTAGTACAGATCGGGCGAATTTTGTAGCTTTTGGTACGAGGAATGCTGAGGTGGCGGGAATTATGATTACCAGCCATTCTGTGGCGTTTAGTGATACAGTTTTGAATACTTCTTGCATGAAGGGGTGATAGATCATGCATAATTGAAGAAGAAAGGAGAATAATACTGCGAGTATCAGTTTTTTGTTTGAGGTGAAGGTTTTTAGGTTGATGGATTTTTCCTCTTTGCAAACGAAGACCAGAAGTAGTTCAAATATTACAATTTCTGTGAAGACCATTGTGCGGGCGTGGGAGGACTGGGCGTATTCTGCGAGGTTTATTCCCAGAAGGAGGTCTTCGTAGCGTCCGAAGAAGTAAATTGCGATATTGGTGATTGTTTGGAAAATTGAGGCGATGAGAATGAAATCGAAAAATTTTTTAAAAATACTTTCTTGCTTTTTGTGGGGGCGAGCTTTCATAATATCTTTATCGGCTTCTGATGCACCTAGAGCCAAGGCGGGTAGGGAGTCTGTGGCGATGTTTATCCAGAGAATTTGCAGAGGCAAGATGGGTAGGGGAAAGCCGAGAATTGTAAGGACGCCAACAGCCATGATGGTGTCGAAGTTGGCGGAGAGCATATATTTGATAAAGGCTAGGATGTTGTGGTAGATGCGGCGGCCTTCTCTGATTGTGTTTACAATAGTGCTGAAGTTATCATCTCTGAGTATTATGTCGGCGACTTCCTTGGTGGCCTCT
>JAHIRL010000029.1 GCA_018818755.1 Patescibacteria group bacterium | reverse complement strand
TGTATTCCCTAAGGAATTTGCCGATGAGGAAGATATTTATCCTCCTGTTGGTACTGCTCCTTATATTTTTTCACAATGGCAGAAGGGTGAGAAGATAGTTTTTGAAAATAATCCTGATTACTGGGGAGATATAGGGAAATACGGACAAGTGGAGATCTTCGGCAGAAGTGATAAATTTGAGCGAGTGGATTTGTTGACTGAGCAAGGTGCTGATTTCTTGGCTTTTACTCCTTTTGATGCAGTTTCTGCTTTGGAGGATGCCGGTTTTAAGACTGTGGCTATTCCGAGTTTGGAGGTGCAGTTTTTAATTTTTAATTTTGATTCGAAAATCTTTAAAGATTCGCAGGCTCGTAAGATGATTTCTTTGGCAATTGACCCCAATGACCTTGTCGATCTTGTTGGGGGCTTTGCAACTGCATCCACTCAGTTTGTGAGTAACGGAATTTTGGGCTTTAGCCCCAAGCTTGCTGAGCATCAATACAATTTGCTTGAGGCTGAAAAAATAGCCAATGAGTTTGAGCTGAAAGGGAGAACTATCAAATTTACTCTTTCTAAGGGGCTGGATGTTTTGGGTGAATATGTTCGAGAGCAAATGAGGAAGATTGGTGTGAGGGTGATTGTTTCTTATCTTGATGGAGCGGAGCTGTATGAAAGTATGTTTGCTGGAGATTCTGACTTCTATTTCTTGGCTTTTAAATCCGATTTTGGAGATGCTTCAAGTTTTTATGATGTGCTGGTGCATAGTTTGGGTGAGTTTAATATTGCCAAATATCGTGATGAATTTGTGGATAAATTGATTGAAGAGAGTCGGGTGGAGATGGATGCGAGCATTCGTCGAAAAAATCTGCAAAAGATTATGGAAATTTTAGTGGGAGATAATTTTGGAGTTCCTTTGTTTGAATATGAAACTGTTTACAGTATGCCTCAGAATGTAAGTATTACACCTCGCATTGATGGCTTTATATATTTTGATGATATAAAAATTGAAAATGGTATTTAGTATTCGCAAAAAATTGGTGATTGCAATTTCCGGACTAATGATCTTGATTTTTACTCTAGCCGCCTATCTTTTTATCAGTGAAAAAAAGGTGGAGATGGCACAAGATATTTATGTTAATTCCTTGGCTTTTTCTAAGCTAACTGCTTCAGATATTGCGGAAAATTATGATTTGTATTTGGCGCACAATGGCTTTGTATTTTTTAATCGGGAGATTAAGGAAATTTTTGCACAAAATACAGATGTTAATTTGATAAAGGTTATGAATTATCAGGGGGAGGTTTTGTATGATTCTAGTGTGGATGTAGCTAAGCGTTACGAAGGAGAGACGAGGGTGCTTCGTGAGCTTGAATTACTTTCGCAAATTAGGAGTGAGAATATTTCGATGATGGATGAAGGGTCGCAGGTTTATTATTTGAAGGAAGATTCTTTGGGGAATGTTGTGTTTGTAAATGAGAATGAGGAAAGGATTGGAAAACCTGAAGCTGGAACTTTGATTGATTATTTTGTTGTGCCGGCTAGTGAGAAATACTCGGTGCAATACGGGATTAGTTATGAGAATTTGGAGAAGAGGATTGAGATAATGGTTGAGAGAATTGTTTTTCTGGCTCTTTTTGCTGTGATGATTGGGATGTTGATGTCTTTTGTGATGTCTGCTCAATTGACCCGTCCTCTGGGAGTTTTGGTTGCCGGGGTAAAGAAAATTGCCACAGGGGATTTTAAAACCAGAGTGGATATTAAAACCAGTGATGAGATTCGATATTTAGGAAATGAGGTTAATAAGATGGCGGTTGATCTTGAGGTGAGCATGGAAGCTCGGATGTATAAGGAGCGGGTGGCCAGTGAGCTTAAAATCGCGACAGATATCCAAAATCAGCTTATTCCAAAAGAAGTGCCAAAGTATCCGAGTCTGGATATTGCTGCCGGTATTATTCCTGCGGGGGAGATTGGTGGAGATATGTATGATTTTATCCCGATTTCTGAGGATAGGTTGATGTTTTACCTTGGGGATGTGACCGGCCATGGTGTGCCGGCGGGAATTGTGAGCTCGATTGCCAGTGCTTTGTTTTATGGATATAGTAAGGAAATTGATCTTAAGAAAATTATGATCGATGTGAACAGAGTTTTGAAGGCTAAGACTATGAGTAATATGTTTATGACTTTATGCCTGATGGATTGGGAGGAGAGAGCTAAGAAGTTTAGATATGTGAGTGCCGGGCATGAGCAGATTATTCATTATAAAGCCGCGACTGGGGAGGTTGCTTTGGAACCTGCTGGTGGGCTAGCTCTTGGAATGGCGGAGGATATTAAGGATTTACTGAAGGTGGTGGATGTAGATTTGCAGGTGGGTGATTATTTGGTGATTTATAGTGACGGAATTCCTGAGGCCTGGCGCAACGAAAAAGAGTGTTACGGTATGGAACGATTTGTTAATGCTTGTAAGCAATATGGCGCGGATTTGAAGTCTGCCGAAGCATTGAAAAAAGCTTTCTTGTCGGATGTTGAGCAGTTTGTTGCCGGCTACAAACAGACCGACGATATTACTTTGATTGTGGTGAAGAGGGATGATTAGAGGGGAGGTCTGTTTTTAATCTGCCGTTACAGTATTCAATGAATTCTTTGAGCAAATCTATTTGATTTCTCATGTTCATTTGAGGGGAGCTGGGGACTTTTTGGATTTGTCCATCATTAGATTTTTGATATTCCCATGCGTCGAAGAGTTGATTGGTATCGATTAGTAATAGATGGCCTTCTTTGGTAATTAAAAGATTCCCAAAACTAAGATCTAGAAC
>JAHIRL010000028.1 GCA_018818755.1 Patescibacteria group bacterium | reverse complement strand
TATGGGTGATATTGCATTTTCCTCCACCTGAAAGTAGAAATTTTTTTCCTGCTGAATCAGTTTTTTCCAAAACTAAAATATTGCCTTTGCTGTTTATTGCGGCAAAGAGACCAGATGGTCCTGCGCCGACTATTATAGTGTCGTACATCTAGGGCATTATATACTATTTTCCGAACAGTTTTGCCATGATCATACCTCCGAGACTTTGTTTAGGTATTTCTTTGAGGACTTTTAGTGGCATTGCGTTTGCCTGTATTCTGGGACCGCCCATCCCACCATATGAGGCGAATTCAAGATTGATTTGTCCATCACTTGAAAGTGGAGTTCCGGCGGGGATTTGAAATTTTCCTTTTTTGTATTCAAATGTTATCGGTCCTTTTGTGGTATTTTCATTTGTTATAAAATTTTCGGGGATGCCCTCGATACTAACTCTGCCATTTTTTTCATCAAGTAGTTCTATGTCTTTTGTTTCAAGCCCTGTTGATTCTTCTGTGGCGTTTCGGGCTTCTATCTTTGCCAACATTTTTTTAGCTTTTTCAAGGTTTTTTATGAAATCTTCGTCGCTTTCGCTGTTGCTTGCGAAAGTTTTGTCGACTTCCTTTGTTAAATTTTCGTCGTTTTGTTCGTTTGCGGCTTTGCGTGCGGCATCATCGAGCGTGCTTGCCGGAGCGGGGTTTTGCTGTTGGTTTTCGGGACTTTTTGGAGTTTCTAATTTTGGCATAAAATTTGATTAGTTTTTGTTTTTATAGTTTTTTGAGAAGTTCTTCGGCTTCTTTGCTTGAGTTTTCTTTTGATTCTTCTTCAAGATCTTTGCATATCTGGGTGTAGTTTTTGTGTAATGCTTTTTTTGCTTCGGCGCATTTTTCGGTTTGGTCGGGATTTATTTTGCCTTTGTTGCTAAAATATCCTTCCAGAAGGTCGTTTATCTGCGCCATTTTCTTGAGCCCCATGCTTACATCTTTTTTCATGGTATCTGGCAAAAGATGGAAGTTTTCGGTAATTTTTTTGTAGGCCGCCTCAGGCATTAAATCCTGATGTTTTTGAATGGTTTGCAGGTAGTTGTCGACCATATTTGTTTTTATTTACACTATAATTATAACACATTCGCCATATTTCATCAAGGTGTTCAGTTTTGATGTTTTGTGATAATCTTGGGCTTGCGAGAATTATCAAAAACTATGAGCAAACTTGAAATAGACTTTTGTGGGGTAAAATTCAGGAATCCAACAGTTCTGGCTTCCGGAGTTTTGGGGGTGACTGCCAGTAGCTTAAAGAATGTGGTGAAAAATGGGGCTGGGGGAGTTACGACTAAATCTATTTGGCTCAAGGAACACGCTGGGCACAAGAGTCCGGTGATGTTTGGGACGGATCATTATTTTATGAATGCGGTGGGGCTTAGTGATGCGGGAATTGAGAAAGCTGAAAAGGAGACTTTTCCGGAGTATTCTAAAGGTGGGCGGCCTGCGCCGATCATTGCAAATATTGTGGCTGGAAAGATTGCGGATTTTGGAAAATTGGCTGAGCGTGTGAGCAAGCTTGATCCGGATATTATTGAGGTGAATATTTCTTGTCCGAATGTGGAAGATGAGTTGGGGAAGCCTTTCGCTTGCAGTGTAGTGGATGCGGCTGCGGTTACAAAGTTGGTTCGATCGAAAACTAAAAAACCGGTGATTGTGAAGTTGTCGCCGAATGTTTCGAATATTGGAGAGATTGCCAAGGCCTGTGCAGGTGCGGGAGCGGATGGTTTTTGTGCGATAAATACTGTGGGGCCGGGGATGGCTATTGATATAAACTTGAGGAAGTCAATTTTGAGCAATAGGGTGGGAGGGTTGAGTGGTCCGGCGATTAAGCCTGTTGCTGTAAGGTGTGTATACGATATTTATAAGGCTACCGGTTTGCCGATTATTGGAACCGGGGGGATTTTGACCGGAGAAGATGCTATTGAAATGATGATGGCTGGAGCTAGATTGGTGGGAATGGGAACAATGGTTTATTATCGGGAGGTTGAAGGATTTGGGAAGGTTGTTTCTGAGATGGAGGAGTGGTGCAGGAAAAATGGTGTAAAGAATGTTGAGGAGATAGTTGCTTGTATTTCTTAATAACAAAGTTTTTGTGGCTAAAAGCATAAAATGAAAATACAAACTTTTGATACACGACCGGTTGCGCTGACAATTAAGAAAATTGTGCGCGAAAATGAAAATACAAATACTTATGTGTTTGATTATCCTCTTGGTGCTAGGTCTGGGCAATTTGTGATGCTTTGGATTCCTGGGGTGGATGAGAAACCTTTTTCTGTAGCCTATGATAATGGGACGGAATTTTGGTTGACGATTTGTAGAGTGGGCCCGGCGACAAAGGAACTTTTTAAACTGAAGGAAGGAGATAAAGTAGGAGTGCGTGGGCCTTTTGGGACTAATTATGAATTTAAGAAGGGGGATAAAGTTGCGCTGGTGGCCGGAGGTTATGGTGCTGCGCCGATGTATTTTTGTGCACATGAGGCTGTGAAAGCGGGGGCGGAGGTGGATTTTATTGTGGGAGCGAGGAGTGAAGATTTGTTGCTTTTTACTCATAAAGTTTCTGGGTTGAGTGATGTGGATTTGCATATTGCTACTGATGATGGTTCTTGTGGATTTAAGGGCTATACAACACAGGTTTTAGAGAAATTGTTTAAGAAAAAAAAGTTCAATAAAGTTTGTACTTGCGGGCCGGAGATTATGGAGAAATTTGTTGGAGAGATTGCTGAAAAACATGGAGTTGATGCAGAAATTTCGGTGGAGAAATATATGAAGTGTGGTTTCGGGGTTTGTGGGCAATGTGTAATTGATGATAGTGGTGAGCCGATTTGCAAGAAGGGCTGTGTAATGAAATATAGTTATCTTAAGAGAATGCCGGAATTTGGGAAGTATCATCGAGATGCCCAGGGGAAAAAACATAATTTTTAATTTATTAGGATGGAACAATACAAAAAGGATTTTATTGATTTGTTGGTGAGGGCGCAGGCTTTGATGTTTGGGGAGTTTACATTGAAGAGTGGGCGAGTTGCTCCTTATTTTTTGAATACTGGCAAATTTTTTAAGGGGGAATATGTCGCTGACTTGGGGAAGGCTTATGCTCAGGCTTATCTGGCTAGTGGACTTAAGGCTGATGTAATTTTTGGGCCGGCTTATAAGGGTATTCCTTTATGTGTTTCCTGTGTGCAGGCGCTTTATGGTGAGGGTGAGAATTTGGCTTATTGTTTTGATCGAAAAGAGTCCAAGGAGTATGGCGATAAAGGTGGTTTATTGGTTGGCGCTCCTTTGGATGAAAATACCAGGGTTCTAATTATTGATGATGTGATGACGGCGGGAACTGCGGTGCGGGAGACTATGGAAGTTTTGAAGGCTAATGGAAATCCTAAGGTTGTTGGGGTTTTGATTTCTTTGGATAGGATGGAAAAGGCCAAGGATGATGAAATGAGTGCGGTGCAGGCGGTGGAGCGGGATTTTGGGATTAAAGCTTTTTCAATTGTGGATCTGGATGATGTGGTTGAGGCTTTGAGTGGAACGGTGATTGATGATGAGATGAAAGGGAAGATTGATAAATATCGGGGGGAGTATGGAGTTTAACCAATATAATTATGTCTAAACATTTTGCAGATCGCTTAATTGAGGCGATAAAAAAGAAAGGAAATCCAATTTGCGTGGGGCTTGATCCTCGCTTGGCTCAGATTCCAAAACATATTAAGGAGGAGGCTTTTGATCCTGAGAAAACTCCAATGGCTTGCGCGGCGGATGCTTTGTATGAGTTTAATGTGAAAATTATTGATGCTGTTTGCGATATTGTGCCCGTGGTGAAACCGCAGATCGCTTTTTATGAGATATTTGGACACGAGGGGATTCGGGTTTATGAGCAGACTTTGAAATATGCCAAGAGTAAGGGGCTAATTACAATCGCGGATGCTAAGCGAAACGATATTGGCTCGACTGCGACGGCTTACGCTCAGGCTTTTTTGGGGGAAGTTCCGGTTGAAGTGGGAGGAGAGGAAATTGTCAGTCCGGTTTTTGATGCTGATAGTATTACGGTTACCCCATATCTTGGGTGGGATGGGATTAAGCCGTTTTATGAGGAATGTACAAAATATGATAAAGGAATTTTTGTTTTGGTGAAGACTTCTAACCCTTCCAGTGGGGATTTGCAGGATTTGGAGATGAAGGATAATAGTAGTATTTATGAGGTTATGGGTGGGTTTGTGGATAGTTGGGGGGCTAATGATTTGGGCGAAAGCGGATATAGTTTTATTGGTGCGGTTGTGGGGGCAACTTTTCCGAAGCAGGCTGAGAAATTGAGGGAACTTATGCCGAATTCTATTTTTCTTGTGCCGGGTTATGGAGCGCAGGGTGGGGGAGCTGAGGATGTTAAGCCTTGTTTTAATGAAGATGGTTTGGGTGCGATTGTGAATAGTTCGAGAGGAATTATTTTTGCTTACGAAAAACGGCATGATCTTGGAGCGGCCGGATTTGATGAGGCCGCGAGACAGGCTTGTCTGGCTATGAAAGCGGATTTGGAGCGTGTATTTTGATGATTTTTGTGCTATAATGCTTCAATGTAAATAAACATTATGGGAGGGAAAAGGATGGAATCATTTGTGACAAATAAGGAGTTAAATGATGTATTGCCAGAATCTAAGCTTGATTTGTGTTTTAGTCCTCAGGAATTGAAGCTTATTGCTGATGCTGTTTTTGGAAAGGGAGAAGAGCTTTCTTTTGATGGTACATATATTGCAAAATTTTGGATAAAAACTTTTACGGGGGCTAAGGATGTTGATGATGTTGATCTTGAAGGTTGGCAGAAAATCCTTGTTGCTCCAATGAGTGGAGTAACTGGCCTTGTCGAGCTTGGGGTTAATCTTTTTAATAAAGAGACTTATGCGGATATCTATTCTTCTGTGGCTATGTTGAAAGATGAAAAAACCAGAACAATACTTATAGAAATTTTAAAGAAGGGGTGGGAAAATTGTACTCAGGAAGAGCAAATTGCTGTGGTTGTTGAGCTAGTTTATTCTTCGTTATTGACTTTTAATGCTATAAATAAGATTCCTTTAAAAAAATTGCTTGTTTTGAAGAAAGCTATGGTTAAACTTAAAGGTAAGCGTGCTTTGAATGTGCTTTCGAAAATTAGTTCACAAAAATCCCTAGGTACGATGGGGCAATTTGCGGGTAAGGTTGTTGAAAAGGTTAGCGGAGCTGTGGGGAAAACCGGAAAGCTTATCATAGCTTCACCTTTAGATGATGCTGTTTATATTGGAGGAGCGGTGGTCACTTCCAGTTCTCCCAAAACAAAGGATATGGAATTGGAGGTGTAATTTAACTGTCGATGTCTTCGAACATTTTGCGATAGCATTCCCGCATTGTTTCGAGGGCTTCCTGTTGTCCTTCCGGGGTGTCTGAGAGGATTGCTTCAATTGCGTCTTTCCCGAGGAAAGAGAATTTTTCCAGTTCTGTCCTGATGTCTTTTGTTTCGGGTGAGGGGGGCATAGGGCCGAGGTTAGGGTGTTATGAGGTTTTGCCATTCTGTGATTGAAAGGGTTTCTGGTCTGAAAATTATTGCTTCTTAGAGCAGAGAGTTAATTTTTTGAATAAGTTCTTCGCAGGCAAGGATTTGGGCGATTGTATCGTTATCTTTTTTTTCTTTTTTAAGCTCTTCATATTTTGTGAAGTGTGGATCTTCTTTCATTTCGTCAGGGTGCTTTATTTTTTCGTTGTATTCTTGGTATTTTTGGTAAAGAGGTGATAAGTCTGGATCTTCGTGCCATGTTTCTTTATTTCCTGCATATTTTTTACTCCAAACGAATTGAAAAGCCATATCAAAAGTTAGCTCTTCAGGTATTTTATATTTTTCTTTAAAAGTAAGAAATAAATTTTCGTATACATCTTTTTTGTCTTTATTTTGTGGCATGTGGAATCCTCTCATTATGTCTACCATACTTAGATAGAATATTTTTTCTTTATCTTCTGTGTTGAGTTCTTTTTGATCTTTATAAATAATTTTGTCCTTATTTCCATCGGCTTTTTCATTTTCCTCATTCATTTTTTCTAAATCTATATTTTTGTATAAGTATTCATAAATTTCTTTCATTGCCATCATCGTTAAAGCTTTTGGTGAAGCTTTCATATATCTATGATTGAAGCTTATTTTTAACTGTAATTGTTCCTTGTAGCTATCTGTTCTTAAGTCTTCAATGTTCTCGACATAAGTTGAGTTTATTTTAACTAAATTTTGTTTTGCATCATCACTTCCTTCATACCATCCGTATATATCATAGGCTGGATTACTATCTTCATATAAATCTACTGAAACGAATGGGACTACGTCGCTACTTGTATATTTGAATAGTTTTTCTAAATATTGATTCACGTAGTTGATTTGGTCGTTTAAACTTTGTTGCGGTTGTTCAATTGCTCCTGGCATGGAGGGGTTACAGCTTTCTTCGTAATTAACGGTAGAGGCTATTAAGTTGTATTGTCTGTCTCTGCTGTCTGGGATCCCATCTCCATCACTATCCAGGGTTTGTAGGTTTTCAATACTATCAGGCATTACATAGTTTGAAGCTACAAGGCCTTTTGTGTATTCCTCTATTTTCCAGTTTTTTACCTTTCCATCTTTCGTTTTTTCGAAAGGATGAGGTCTTTTTTTCATCTTTTTATATATTTCTGCCCAGCTTTTTTCTTCTAAAACTCCATTCAGAATATCTTCAAATAAGTTTTGACCTTCCACAACATTACTTATTTCTTTGGTCCCTATGTAATGTGAGTAGGGGAATATTCTCTTTATTGATGGAGCGTAGTTTTTGAAACTCCAACAGGCTTGTCCTACGAAAATTTTGGGTTGACTGATGATTTTGTTCCCGTATTTTTTCCTTGCGTCTTCAATGGCGTTTGAAAGTTGGTTTCTTCCTCCTGCATGACCTACGTATTGGATATATCCAACTGTCGGATCGCTCATTTTTTCAAAAACTTTTTCGTTATTATTTTCATATGTTTTTGGTATGATTACTTCTATTTCCACTCTTTTGCCTCCTTTTCTTCTCTTTTTGCCCCTAAAAATATATATAAACTC
>JAHIRL010000027.1 GCA_018818755.1 Patescibacteria group bacterium | reverse complement strand
TCAGTTTTATACCGGTCACCTTTGTCCCCCTCTTATAAACTTTGGAAGATCCCCGCAAAGGCAAATCTTTAATCAACACAACATTATCACCATCATTCAAAACAGTGCCATTACTATCCTTCACAACAAGCTCCTCCTTCACAGTCGAAATTCCGTGCTTACCATCAGTACAATCACACTCCTCCATCATTTCCCACTGCTTACTGCATCCCTCAGCCTCACAAGCCGCAATCTCATCCGAAACTCCCCCGCACCCACCTTTACAAACATAATGCTTCATAATTAACACCATTAAAAAATATGATAAAACTATACATCTATCTTCCGAATTCAGCAAAAACGCGCCCCTTTAAAGCGAACGCGTTTTTAAATCTATAATTTTCACTTCTCCTAAGCGAAATACGCAAAATATCCGAGCACCAACCCAAAAATCAAAGCACCCACGCCAACCACTTTCAGGTTTGCAAGGAATGGTTTTGAAAATTTTAGCAAAACCTCAGGAACCAACAATAACATTAGCCCCTTCAACAATGCGGCCCAACCAAAAAGTGTCACGACCACTGGCAAATCCCAGACCCAAACATTGTGCAGGCTCACAATCACAAAACCAAAAGCTAAAGCCAACACCCCACCATAAAACACAGTTGCCCTGCTTTTATAGATGTCTTCAAAAGCCTTTTCAAAATAGGCAGAGTTCAGGAGTATTCCCAAACCCATCACACCCCAAACCACAGCGATTGTTCTCGCCACTAATACAGAGGTTTCCATAGAAATAAGGGTTAATATAATGTATTAATAACACAAAAACCTCCAATCGGAAATAGAACTTAAGCATCAAAATACAAGTTCAAGTTTTAGATAGTCAAACTCCATTGCTTTTTGCAAAAAAAGAGCATAATTAGTAGTGTTATTTTTTAAACAACATTTCTATGGCCGCAAAAAACCCACCAAAAAAAGCAGTTAAAAAACCAAAGACAAAAAAACCTGCAAAGAAAAAGTAATTAGTTCGCAAAAAACTAAAACCCCTCACACAAATGAGGGGTTTTTTTATTCTATAAAACCCTCAACTTGATGATCCCAAAGTCCCGCATAAACCCCGCCCTTCTCCACCAAAGATTCATGATTCCCATCTTCAACAATTTTTCCCTTCTCCATCACCACAATCCTATCCATCACCCGCAAAGTTGAAAGTCTGTGAGCAATGGCAATCACCGTTTTACCCTGCATCAAACGCGCCAAAGCAGACTGCACCATCACTTCACTCTCACTATCCAAAGCACTTGTCGCCTCATCCAAAACCAGAATCGGCGACCCTTTCAAAAAAGCCCTAGCAATCGCTACTCTCTGCCTTTGCCCACCGGAAAGCTTCACACCCCGCTCCCCCACAAAAGTTTTATAGCTTTCTTCAAATCCTTTAATAAAAACATGAGCCTGCGCCTTCTTCGCGGATTCAATCACCTCTTTTTCCGTAGCTGATAAACGCCCATATCTAATATTCTCGATAATCGATCTATGAAACAAACTCACATCCTGTGGAACAAAAGCAATCTGCCTGCGCAAACTTTCACGCGTAATATCCCTCACATCATTACCATCGACCCTAATACTCCCCTTTTCCACATCATGATTACGCATCAATAAATTCACAAAAGTCGTCTTCCCGGCACCACTCACGCCAACAATCCCCACCTTCTGCCCCGGTTTAATACTCAAAGAGAAATTATTAAAAACCTTCGTATTACCAAAACTAAAATAAACATTAGCAAATTCAATCGCCCCTTTAGCACTGCGAATATTTTTTGATCCCGGCCTATCCGTAATCTCATAAGGCACAATCAATTCATTCAAACCTTCTTCAATCTGACTATAATCGTCAATCGTATCAGTCATATTTGAACCGATAAAAAAGAGTGAACGCACAAGCCCGATAGTCATCGTAATTACCAAAACCAAACTACCCATACTAGCCGCATTTCCCTTCATTAAAAAAACTGTCACAAACAACATCAAAAAAACAAAAATAGCCAAAAGACCACCATTGATAAACAAAATCCACTCACTAGCCATCCAGCTGGCAAGATGAATCTCTCTGCGTTTTTTTATAAACTGTTTAACATATTTATACTCATGTCGATGGTAAGCATTTGCGTGAACAGACGCAATATTCCCAATAGTATCAACCATTTTCCCCTTCATCTCAGAATTGGCATTGGCATTCGCATAGGAAAGATGCTGTTTTTGCTTCACAAAATAATAATTCAAAACCAAAAACAATAAAGTCCAACCGATCAAAATCAACCCCAACTGATAGCTAATCAGTGACAGAATCACAGTATTCACGATCAAACTGATGAACAAAGGATAATAATTCCATAAAAAACGCGACATCATGTGATCCACCCCACTTGAGGCATGACCAATTTTATTCACCAAAGAACCGGCGAACTTACTATTAAAATAAGCCCTACTATGATTAAGCAAATAAGCAAACAAGCTTTTAGAAACATTAGCCTCACTTTCCGTAATTAAGCGCATCCCCCAAAATCCACTAAGTCTCCAAATACACTCAGTCACAAAAAAGATTCCGGCAAACAAAGCCAACCAAAACCAAATTCCACTCAAAGAAACATCACTAAATTGCTCACTAATGGCAACTGTAGAAGCATCAGTAAGCCGTCCTAATATCACATACAAAACCCCTTCCAAGATTTCAGCCACAGTAACAGCAAATACAGCCAAAATCGCCCAGGTTTTACTTTTTCCTAAAATATAAAATATAAACTGTAATGGTCGGCTCGGGATTTTCATAAAAAAAACAAGACACAGGGTTTACAACGGATAAAAGCCAAAAACATTACTCACCTTTCCCAAAACGCTCTATTTTAGGTGCAGTTGCAACGCCATATTGGTGCTCATCATCAATAATATCCCTCTCACTCCAATCCTTTATCCAATCTTCCACCTCAAAAACCTTCATTCCACCATCCTTCAAGGAACAAATAACCTTCTTTATCCCACAATTAATCACCATTTTCTTGCAAATAAAACAAGGAAAAGCATCCAGCACTTGTCCCTTATTCTCTCCCTTCAGTTCGCCATAAATATACATATCCCCTCCAAGTACACTCGTCCCACTCCTCGCCGCATTTATAATCGCATTCTGCTCCGCATGCACGCTCCTGCACATCTCATACCTCTGCCCTGAAGGAATCCCCAACTTCTGCCTTAAACAAAAACCATGCTCAAGAGAACTTTTAGTTCCTCGAGGCGCCCCACAATAGCCTGTTGCCACAACCTGATCATCCCTAATAATCACCGCACCGATCTCCACCTTAAGACAAGTCGCCCGCCGCGCTACACTCTTCGCCATATCCATATAATAATTATTTTTTGTCGGCCTCTCATCCAAACCTCCCTTACTCCTCAAAAAATTATAATATTCAATAAATTTCTTATGTAACTCCTCTAAAGTTCCCTCATTGGGAATAATAACATCAGCCCTCTCCATACATTTCTCCAATTGCTGACCATCTTCAGGCTCACCAACTCCCCACTCGCGCCTCAATTTTCTCAAAATCTCATCTCGATCCTTAGCGTCACTTTCTCGGCCCCTACCAAGCACCCTCTCCACCAAAATATCCTCATTTGCGCTTATCCCCACAACATGGGCATTTTTAATAGTCTTCAACTCCTCAATCTCAGCCGGATTTCTAATTCCATCAACCACCCAATTATCATGACCACTCTCCATAATTTTGCGCAAAGCCCGAGCCGCCAAAACACCGGCACCTTCAGCAGAACGCATAGAATTGCCAACCTCCATCAGCTTTTCTCGTTCCTCCTCAATACCGCGTCTCCTAGCCTCCTCGCGCACCATCATCGAAAGCGTTATATACTCAAAACCTTCCTTTTCAAGCAATTTCACAACCTCCCCCTTCCCACAGCCCATCGGCCCGGTCAAACCAATAACTAAAGTACTCATAATTAAAAACGGTTAAATTTTCCGCAATTATGCCACAATTATCCGCCCCCGCAAAATTTACTTCACAATTACCTCAATTCCCTCATCCCCTTCTGTATAACAAGCCACAATTTTAAAAGCATTAGCCCCCAAAGACACAACAGCATAACCGCTCATTTCCTGCGTTCCATTCTTAGGATCCACAGGCAAAGGCTCAAGATACTTCTGCAAAGCCCCTTCCAAATTCACACAATCATCCCCAGTACTCTCCTCTCCACAGGCAACAGCACAACCATTAGCCGCAGTCCCCACCATCTTCAAATCACCGGTAACACCCAAAGGAAAAGAAGAATTTTCCAAGCTATAATTCACAATCGCCTCACTCAAACCCTTCACAGCTCCCTGCCGATTAGCATTTCTACTATCCATCAATCGTTTAGCCGGATTAACAGCTACAAAAGCCACAGCCGTCAAAATAGCCACAATAGCAACCACAAGAATAAGCTCAATCATCGTAAAGCCGGCAGATCGATTTTTCATAGAATAAAGGCTAAATAACTCAAAAAGAATTATAGCAAGCAATTGCATAAAAAACAATTCGGCATCAGTGCTCCTATCCCACCCTTAGAATCTTCTCAATCACCTCATGCCCCTCTCCATAAACAGCCTCTGCCAAAAGAGCACAATCCTTCTTTGAATTAGCAGGCTGCAAAGAAGATTTTTCACATATATCCTTCCCACATACAATACTAGCCACTCCACCACTCCCCCGTCCAAAATAAGACATGTTTTTTCGATATTTTCCAGTATACAGTTCCATAAACTCCTCTGGATCAGGATGATCCCTCAAAATCGCCTCAACAATCTTCCCTCTCAAATACTCTTTATCCCAAAACCATTGATCAATCACCTCATGCCCTTCCCCATATACTCCTCGTGCCAATCTTGCATAATCTTTCTTAGAATTAGCAGGTTTCAAATTATTAGTCCCAGAGGCAATACTAGCCAACTCTGCCACACCCCTCCCATAATAAAATAAATTCCCCCTATCTTCATCACCCAGTCCCATAAAGCCATCTGGCGTTGGATAATCTTTTTTGATCCTCTCTACAATCTTCTTTTTCAATTCCTTTTCATCCCACAACCATTGCTCGATAACTTCATACCCACTTCCATACACCTCTCGTGCAAACAATGCCCGATCACTCACAGATTTAATAGGACTCAAATAAGACTGTTCACACATTACAGAAGCCAACTCCCCCATAGTTCTTCCATAATAAAGTGGATCCTTTGACCTTTTCTTAATAGCATCCATAAAACTTTCAGGACTAGGATAATCTTTCTTAATTACCTCAACAACCTTCTCCTTCAATTCCTTTTCATCCCACAACCATTGCTCGATAACTTCATGGCCTTCTCCATACACCTCTCGTGCAAACAAAGCACAATCCTTCTTATCCTTTGAAGGTCGCATTGCAGCCTTTCCGCACACAACAGTAGCCATCGCCCCTAGGTTCCTATCAAAATACCTCAATTTTATTCGCTGCCTTTGAGTCAAACCCATAAAATCCTCCGGTCTTGGGTAATCCTTCTTAAGCGCTTTTTTAATCTTCTTAGATAATTCATAATTTTTAATTTCGATCTTAGTCCCCAAACTCCCCTGCACTCCCTCAAGAACTTCGGACATCTTCTTCATCCAATCATTAACATGCTTTTCATTAAAAATAATTTTTTCACCCTTAAACATATCTACCCACTCCTTTTTAGTCGCACCCATAACAGCATCTTCCTCAAAAATCCCATCCAAAACAAAAGTAGCTTCACCATAAGCAAGATTCAATAAGACTGTCTTGTTTAATCTTGGAATTTCTACATAAA
Source organism: Patescibacteria group bacterium (assembly GCA_018818755.1). GTDB lineage: Bacteria > Patescibacteriota > Gracilibacteria > UBA1369 > LOWO2-01-FULL-3 > JAHIRL01. Next base: position 3,203 of record JAHIRL010000027.1, on the reverse strand, counting down.
TATAACTCTCTGCCCGCACCATCTCAGGCCTATTTTTCCCAAGCACAACTGACAAATCATCTACAAAAACACCTAAACCCTGCAAAACCTCCAAAAGCAAAACAATCTTATTCACATCAAGAGTAGGAGCATCATCCAAGCCACCTCCTCCCCCTACACCAGCAGGATAATTAATATTCATCGGCTCACCTATAACCCTATCCAACGCTCTATAGTAAACACCAAGCTCCTTTAACACTTGCTCAGTACTAGCCCCAGCAATAGCCTCAAAAAGTTCCTTCCTTAAACAATTCAAAGTCCCCAAAAATCCATCCACATCCTCTCCAATATGCTCACGCATATACTTATCAATACTAGCAACATCATAAGAATCCTCCAAGACCCCCCTAAGAGCCTCCTCCATTTCCATCAAAATCTGCAAAGGCTTCTCCTTTAATGGATTCTGCTCTGCAGCATCACAAAAATCACCGCGTAAAACGATCAACTCCTGATCCTTTTTTCCAGTTCCTAAATGTTTTTTCTGTTCCTCCATATAACTCAATAATAGCCTCAAATTTAACCATAAAAAGCAAGGGCTGTCAATAATAAGCCCTAAAAATTTCGGCTTTACCTAAACAAGAAGGAACATAAAAACAATCCCCAAAATAAAAACTGCAAAACTCAAAATAGAAGAACTAAGCTTCGGCTGCTTATGAAGTTCAGGAATAAGATCTGATGCAGCAATATAAATAAATCCACCGGCAGTAAGTGGGATTAAAACCTTAGTAAAATCCTCCACTTCAGAAACCAACAATACTCCAACAACAGCTCCTGCAACAGCAACAAGTGCCGATAAAAAATTCATCAACAAGGCCTTCCCCTTAGAAAACCCTCCATGTAACAAAACGGCAAAATCACCAATCTCCTGCGGAATTTCATGCGCAATCACCGCCACAGTTGTTGCCATACCCAAACTAAAATCCATCGAAAAACTGGCCGCAATCAAAAGTCCATCTACAAAGTTATGCAAACCATCCCCCACCAAATTCATATAAGTAAAAGTATGCACCTCGCATTTTCCACCATGTTTATGGCAATGATGCCAATGCAAAAGCCTTTCTAAAACAAAGAAAACAGAAAATCCAACCAAAATCCATATTGAAACAGATCCAGGACCATACTCCTCAAAAGCCTCGGGAATCAAATGCAAAAATGCACCTCCCATCAACACACCTGCAGAAAGAGCCACCAGGAGAAGTAAAATCTTATTCAAAATCTTATCTGAAATCATCAAAGTAACAACCCCCACCAAAGAGACCAAACTGACCGCAACTGTAGCCAAAATAGGATATAAAGCTTCATTCATAAGCAAATTATATCACTTTCTACCCAAAATAAAACCAAATCTGCAATCAAAACGCGAAATACTCATTTTCACTTTAAATCCATTTTCCCTCAAAATTTCCCCAAGCTCTCGAGCACTTCGCCCTTCCCCCTCATGATATTCAACATATATATTGGAAATCTTATCAAACTGCTCCCTGTTCATACTCCTCAAAATCTCAAACTCCGCCCCCTCACAATCCATCTTCAACAAATCACATTTTTTCCCCTGCAAATCTCTAGCTAAAATCTTCACCATATCAATCACATCCACCATCACCTCTTTCCCCTCACCTAAAAAAGAATGATTATGAGAATCTTCACTCAAATAAAATTTCCGCCGACCATTTTCCGCCCCTACTGCAACATTCTTCAAAACAGAATCCCGATCTAAAAACTTGTTCGCCCTTAAAGCCTCTTTCATCAGCCCAAAATTCCGCACATCAGGTTCATAAGAAAACAGTGCAATTTTAGTATTCAGGCACTTTGCGTAGATACTAAACAGTCCGATATGTGCCCCTATGTCCACCACAACCCCAGCTTGCCTAATCAAGTCCTCCAAACATAGGTAATCACGATCAAGAAAAACCTCTCGTAGCACGGATTTATCTGCCTCAGTTTCCACGGGCAGATCCAACTCAAAATTTAAAAAATTAACCTTCATTAACCTTATTAATTTTCACTCCGACCACCGCCTGAATCTCATTCACATTCAAACCCCTCAACATTTCACTACCCGTCAACCTCCTCACTTCGGGATCTTTCAAATAATCAACATCGGGATGCTTAGCAACTTTAGCAGACAACTCATAAGGATCATTGGCTGTATCCAAAATCCGCCTAGGGTCAACCCCTGAACGAATCGAAAAAACCGTCATCCCCGAAAAATCCAAAGCACACGCAAAATTCGCAACCTTCGGCCTAAGCTTTGAATCCCCCCGCTCCTGCACATCGTTGTCCCCAATTTTGTTTAATGCATTCATTCTCTCCATTTAATACTACAGCCCATGCAGGGATATTGTTGGCCGCTTGGAGACTGGGCGTTAAATAATGCCACAATTGCCTCAGCAAGATCATGCCCGCTCACCCTGCCTGGGTCTTGCCAATTATCGTCAATTCTCCCATGGTAAGCAAGCTTTTTTTTCTGATCATAAACAAAAATATCTGGCGTACACTGAGCCCTGTAAGCTCTCGCTATATTTTGGCTTTCATCCAACAAATAAGGGAAGTTCATTTTGTAACGATCAGCATATTCTTTCATTTTTTCCATAGTCTCCTGCGGATAATCCGGATGGAAATTCGGATTTATTCCCACAAAGCGCACTCCTTTATCTTTAAATTTTTTCTGCAAATCAACCAATCTATCCCAAACAGCCTGCACATAAGGACAATGATTACACATAAACACCACAACGAGAACCTTTGCCCCCTCAAAATCCGCAAGACTATAAGTTTTTCCATCAATCCCCTCCAATTCAAAATCAGGAGCATCGGACATCAAAGGCAAATTGAGCGATTCCATCAAGACCATGGCTCAAGTATAAGAGATTTTCCGCAAAAAACAAGAACGGCTTATTTAAACGAAAAATTAAGGGGAAATCCCCGGGGATTTCCCCAACACTATCTTAAAACCCACCCCAAATCATCTGATTTGTAACTTCATGATGATACAAAACCTCACCGGATTTTACACGAGTTCCAAGGTCACGCGGACACCTATCTGCACTCAATCGCTTTAACTCAAGATATTTCTCTTTGTTATCACTCCCCATCAATTCATCAATAAACTCACTACGGGAAAAGTGTTCCATCGCAGTATAAATATTTGAAGGCAGTTTTTT
>JAHIRL010000160.1 GCA_018818755.1 Patescibacteria group bacterium | reverse complement strand
GTCTGCTACTCGGCATCATCGCCTCGGTGGCCGTGTACATGGCGCCCCCCCGCCTCTCCTTACAGATGACGGTGAAGCCTGCGCGCCCCGTGTATGAGGAACACACACCGGATATCCCCGAGGGCGCGGAGCCTTGCCTCGACGCGATCCGGGTGTTCAACCGGTGGCTGAGGGAGTGCAAGGATAACTGTGGCGCTTGCCCCCAGCATTACAGCCCGGGCAGCCTCATCCCATGCAACCTCTTGGCGGCCGTGCGTGCCTCCTTCCCGAACGGTGACCCGTTCACCTACGTGGTGGGCAGCCTCACGGGTGAGGTGCGGCTCCTGAACGAGGTGGTCCGCGAGAACAACCAGCTCCGCTTGCAGGAGGAGACGCGGCAGAACCCCCTGTTCAAGTACTTCATGCTCCTGTTAACGGTGCCCTTCCAGGCCGCCATCTACTTCACGGTGCTACAGATCCTCGCGTACGTGGTGTCCCTTTAGGACGCACATGATTATGACAGAAGCAGTAAAGCCCCTATACCCGCAGCAGAAGGTGGACATTAAGCAGTTTAGTGACGAAGTCCTCAAAGAGTTCGTCATCCACATGCCGCCTGAGGAGCAGAAGATGTGGGGGCAGATCATTTTCCAGAGAAAGATAGAGAACGAGGCCCACCGTGAGCGCAACCGTGACGCCCTGTCATGGCTGGCTGTCGGTGTCCCCATCGGCGTATCCCTTGGGGTGCTGGCTGTATGGGTCTTGGTGGTGATGCCGTTATGGTTGCAGACACTCGGGTTATAGACTTCAGCGGGGGCAGCCCCCTCACGATCTTCAAGCAGAAGTGGAAGAAGGACACGGAGTCCCTCCGGAACATGTACCTGAACCACCTGGATGACCTCGTGTATGATGGGATGATCACGCGTGCGCGGATACGGACGCCTGAGGAGATCTTCGGTGCGCCCCCCAAGCATGTGCTGATGGTGTGCCCCTCATGTGGGGTTGGGGTTGCGGAGTCGCGGGTACGCAACGGGATGACAGAGTCCCATGAGTGCCCGAAGTGCCACCGGTGGATTCCTGTGCAGTCGAACAAGGTGGGCAACGTCGGGAGGGTCCCGCTGTGATCGACCTCAACATCCTCTTATCACACCAGTCGCTGATGCTCGGCGCCATGGGCGTCCTCGTCAGCCTGAACGGCTTGATCTTCATCTACCAGCACCGGCTCCCCCACGGACCTAACCGGTACTGGCGCGCCATCCACCTCAGCACGTGGCTCCTCGGCGCCTACATGACCTACGCCGCGGTGTACCTCGGCTACTACGGCATGGCGGACCCGTTGACCATTGTCCTCCTGTTCCTCGGGGGGGCGGTGGGGATGCACCTGTTTAAGCATATCCCGTGGGCATGGCTCCTTGCTCCCCTGTTAGCAGGGTATGGGGTGGTGGAGCTGTGGGGTGTCATCGCGGCGGACCCCGCGTGGCAGATCTCGCTGGGTAGCATCGCCGCGCTCACGTTGCCCGTGTTCCTCTTACTCACGTACATCGAGCGCACCCACCAGTCACTCGGGGAGATCCTGACCATGACCCGTGTCGCCGCCGCCATCGCCGCGCTCCTGATCGTGCAGGCGATCCTCCTGTGGATGGGCGTGTCGCTGTGGGTATACGTCGAGGCGGGCGCATTGAACATCATCAGCAAAGTATCAACACTTATAGGAGGCGTATAATATGGCTTACCACGCGCACGCAGACATGGAGGTCTTGCTCGGGCTCGGCAGCCTCACCGCGACCTCGGAGCCCATCAGCGACGCCGCGATGGACCTCATCACCGGCCTCGTGGAGGGCTACGCGGACGCGAAGATCAGGGCGGCCACCGGCAACACGCTCGCAGAGGCGAACACGGCGAGTGCGGCATCCACGAAGGCAGCCCTCATGGAGCTGTCTCGGAAGTACTACTTGGCGCAACAGACATCACGAGCGGGCGCCGCATCCACATCCACCAGCGAGGGCAGCAAAAGCTACGCGGGGAGCATGCGGTGGGACCCGGAGATCGGTGTCCTCATCGGATTAGCTTCAAGCGGTGGCTCGCCGTACGTGGTGAAGAG
>JAHIRL010000026.1 GCA_018818755.1 Patescibacteria group bacterium | reverse complement strand
CGATCAAGAAAAAATGGGTATCGCCCTTCAAAAACTTGCTCAGGAGGATCCAACCTTCCGAGTTAACACAGACGAAGAAACCGGCCAAACAATCATCGCCGGAATGGGAGAGCTTCACTTGGACATCATCGTAGATCGAATGAAACGCGAATTCAAAGTAGAAGCCAACATTGGTGCCCCACAGGTTGCTTACCGTGAAACAATCACTTCCGAGGTTACGATGGAAGAAAAATACGCAAAACAGTCAGGTGGTCGTGGTCAATTCGGTCATGTACATCTTCGGGTTTCACCGCAAGAACCAGGTGCTGGATACGAATTCGTCAATTCAATTGTTGGAGGTAAGATTCCAAAAGAGTATATCCCTGCCGTAGATAAAGGTATTCAGGAGGCAATGAGCCGTGGAATTATCGCCGGCTATCCTGTTGTAGATGTTAAGGCAGAGCTTTACGATGGAAGCTTCCATGATGTGGACTCATCAGAAATGGCCTTTAAAATCGCCGGTTCTATCTGTTTCCAAAATGCTGTAAAAAAGGCTAACCCAGTATTACTTGAGCCCGTTATGGCAGTAGAAGTTACCGTACCAGAAGATTATTTCGGCGATGTAATGGGAAATATCAGCTCAAGGCGTGGACAAATTGAAGAAAGTGGAGATCGTGGATTAATCAAATTCATCAAATCAAAAATTCCATTAGCAGAAATGTTCGGTTATGCAACAGATCTAAGGTCAATGACTCAAGGTCGTGGTAACTACACAATGGAATTTGGGCACTACGCACAAGTACCGAGCAATGTTGCAGAAGAGATAAAAGAGAAGAAAGCCACATCATAAAATCTGCTTGCAATTGCTATAGATATAATATAATATTCCCGCGCGTTAATTTATTTAATGCTAAACATATAATATTTAACAATTAAATTATGGCTGAAGGTGCATTTGATAGAAGCAAAACCCATGTAAATGTAGGAACGATTGGTCACGTTGACCACGGTAAAACTACACTTACCGCTGCAATTACCGTAGTAGCAGCTAAAAAATTCGGTGGTGGAAACAAAGCTATAGCGTTTGACCAAATTGACAACGCTCCAGAAGAAAGAGAAAGAGGTATTACAATCGCTACCTCACACCAAGAGTACGAAACTGCAACCAGACATTACGCACATGTGGATTGTCCAGGACATGCGGATTACGTAAAAAACATGATTACAGGTGCCGCTCAAATGGACGGTGCAATCTTAGTAGTATCTGCCGCAGATGGACCAATGCCACAAACTCGTGAGCACATCCTTCTTGCTCGTCAGGTAAATGTTCCATACATTGTTGTTTTCCTAAACAAGATGGACATGGCAGACCCAGAAATCGCAGAACTTTCAGAAATGGAGGTACGCGAACTTCTAAACAAATATGAATTCCCCGGTGATGATACTCCGGTTATCAAAGGTTCAGCCCTTAAAGCTCTTGAAAATCCAGATGACGAGGAAGCAACAAAACCAATCGTTGAGCTTCTTGCAGCCTTGGATTCATTCATCCCAGACCCAGTTCGTGAACTAGACAAACCATTCCTAATGCCAGTTGAGGATGTATTCTCAATCAAAGGTAGAGGAACAGTTGCCACAGGAAGAGTTGACCAAGGTATCATTAAAGTGAATGAAGAGGTAGAAATCGTTGGAATCAAACCAACAAGAAAAGTGGTTATCACTGGAGTTGAGATGTTTAGAAAAACTCTTGATGAAGGTAGAGCCGGAGACAATGTTGGTCTTCTAATGCGTGGTATTGAAAAAGAAGAGATCGAAAGAGGACAAGTTATGGCAAAACCTGGAACAATCACTCCACACACAAAATTCGAAGCTGAAGTTTACATCCTAACAAAAGACGAGGGAGGACGACACACACCTTTCTTCAAAGGATACAAACCTCAATTCTACATCCGAACAACAGATGTAACCGGTGATGTGGAATTACCTGCAGGTGTTGAGATGGTAATGCCAGGAGACAAAGTAAACATGATCGTAACTTTGGTTGCTCCAATCGCTTTGGACGCAGGAACAAGATTCGCCATCCGTGAAGGAGGACGAACAGTAGGAGCCGGAGTAGTAGCAAAAATCATGGAATAATAAACACAAATTCAAAAAGGCCTTCCACACTTTAGTGGAGGGTCTTTTTTTTAAAGATTTAGAAGGAAATTAGAAACATCCGGATTCAAGCCAATACAATAATCCTGCAAGTCAACCTCGCTAACGAACTCATCAACAGGAATAACGGCATAGCCTCGTCCGGTATTCTCATCATAGAAAGGCATAGTCCCTCCAAAAAATTCCAAATATTCACGAGCCGTTTCAGGGTCACTCAAATGCCCCCGAAACGGAATATAAATGCGCCCATTTTTTTCAGTGATTTCCAAAAATTCACTATCAGTACTCTCTCCAAAATTAAGATCAATATCAAAATGCTTGCGTAGTTTATCAAAATCACTCAAACCAAATTTAGTAATAATTCTTCCATCCTCCTTCCTCATTTGGGGCTGAATACCAACCTTCATGCACAAATCCTCCAAATATGCCCAAAATGCACCAACATGCTTACTGTCTACTTCAAAACCACAAACCACAGGCTGTCCCGGATCTGATTCATAAAAAAATGAACCGGCAAAATGCACCCCCTCCTTTAGATCATAAAACCTGTCACTAAAATCCTTCACCATTCCACCATAAACCATATCAATAACAAGACTCATCTTCTCAAACTTCTCCTGTGTTCCGGCATTCTCAATAACATCCAAAAGACTGCGCCCCTCCTCCTCAGGACCCAAGTCCAAAGCAGAATCATTCATACTATTATTCATAATGGTTAAATTAAATACTATACTTAATTATCACACAAAAGCCTCAAAATGTCAATATCTACTTTTTGACTTCTCCCCTTCCCTCCATTATAAAGTCTTCGTACAAAATCAATTTCCTGCTCTTAGGAACTTGCCCGCCACCTTCGCAACAGCGAAACCGCGAGACAACCCGGCTCCACAAAATCTTTTCAACAAGAATTTATCACCTTGCCGGGTCACAAACCCGTTATTTAACCAAACAACAAATGGCAAACAGTCAAAAAATCCGCATCAAAATCAAATCATTCGATCACAAAGTAATCGATGAAACAACAAAACTTATCATCGAAACTGCAGAAAGAACTGGAGCAATCGTAGCCGGACCAATCCCTCTACCAACAAAAACCGAGAAATTCACAGTAAACAAATCAACTTTTGTCCACAAAACTTCTCGTGAACAATTCGAAATCCGCACACACAGCAGGCTTATCGATATCACAGAGGTAGGACCAAAAACTATCGAGTCTCTTTCAAACCTTGGCCTACCAGCCGGAGTAGAGATCGAGATTAAGATGCTGCAAGAATCATAGACCCCCTTTTCATCAAAAAATCTTAAAGGACTCGCTTATGCGAGTTCTTTTATTTTCTCCCCATATATGCTAAATTTCCATCGCAAAATAACCTCATACCTATGGATACCCTCATGTGGCTCGGAATATTCTTAATCGCACTGATCGCCTTAATAAAATCCGCCGACTATTTTACAACTTCCGCCGAAAGAATCGGTGTCTATTTTAAAATCCCACCATTCATCATTGGAGTAACCATTATCGCCTTAGGAACATCGCTCCCCGAGCTTGCCACTTCTATAATCTCAGTTATGAAAGGCTCAAGCGAAATCGTAATAGGTAATGTGGTCGGATCTAACATCGCCAATATCTTGCTCGTACTGGGAATCGCCGCCATCGTTGGAAAACACCTATATGTATCCAAAGAAATCAAAAATATCGATCTCCCACTCGTTCTCGCCAGCTCCATCCTCTTATTCCTTACAACAATCGACGGAATTTTCAACTACAAGGACGCCATCGTGGGGCTTCTCCTCTTCGTCGGTTATATGGTTTATAATGTAAAATCCCACAGATCAGTTGAAGATCAATCACTAAAAGATGTTCAAAAACTTAAGAAAGAAGCGAAGGAAGAAGTAAAACTAGCCATAAAATACCCATTCATTCTTATTGCTTCAGCAATAGCCCTCTACTTCGCAGCCGACTACACCGTGGTTGCAATCATCAAACTGGGAGAAATATTCAAAATCGGGAATGAAGTAATTGCCCTATCCGCTGTTGCCGTAGGAACATCTCTGCCTGAACTTGTGGTCTCTGTAGTTGCCGCCAAAAAAGGCAAAGCCGACATCGCCATTGGAAACATCACCGGATCTAATATTTTCAATGCCCTAGCTGTAATGGGTATCCCCGCCTTCTTCGGTCAACTCACAATCCCACCTGAAATCATCTCTTTCTCAATCCCCACTCTCCTCTTTGTCACCATTCTCTACATGTTCACAACCATAGACAAAGAAATAACAAAATGGGAAGGAATGGCCCTAGTTGCGGTCTACATTGCCTTTGTTGGAAAAACTTTTGGGATTATTTAGACGACCACCGTTTAACTCCGCCTTTCCCAACAAGATCAGCATATCCTCCTCTTTCATTCATCTTTTTGAAAATCTCAATATTCTCACTTGAAAGAGGGATTGAATCCGAAACAACAAGTCTTTCTAATTTCAGCAGGTCTCTCAAAAAAGACAAATCCTTAATATCATCTCCCACAATATAAAGGTACTCCAGCTCTTTCATATTAGCCACAAAACCAATGTCTTTAGCTTTTACCCCAGGGAGACTCAAATCCCTTAGCTTTTTTAAACCATGTAAAGGACTTAAATCCGCACCATCATCGATGGTAGTAAAAAGAGACAACCTCCTTAAATTCTCAAGTCCCTTAAATACACTAAAATCTTTAACCTTTTTAGTTAATAACAATGATCTTAAAGCCTTCAATTCACTCAAAGGACTTAAATCCTCAATACTCGTTTCATATAAATCCAAATATGTAAGATTCTTTAACCCTCTCAAGGGTTCCAAATCCTTGAGATCAGTTCTCCTCAAATTTAATTCCTCCAAATTCACCAAACCCCTCAAAGGTTCTAAATCCACAATATTTGATCTATCCAGTTTCAAAGTTTTTAACTTTACAAGATCCTCTAAAGGACTCCAGTCCTCAACTTTCACACTACCCAAATCAAGAAACTTCAAATTCTTCAATTCCTTCAAAACACTCAAATCATCCACTTTATACCCCAATAAAGATAAGTTCCCTGTCAATTTTGCTCGAACAATATCATCCTTGGTCAAAATCCAGCGCTCATCCTTAACCTCCTCTTTATCCTCCGTATCAACATCTTGCTTCTCCTTTTCCAAATCATCCTTTCCCAGAAATCGCACTTCAATAGGAGCCTTAGAATGAGGTTTTTCCCATCTATCAGTCGACATTGCACGAAGTTTGCTCCTATCAACTTTAACCTCTAACGCATCATCCGAATCAAAATCTTTCGGCTTACCCAAATTTCCATCATTGCTATAAATATCAATATCCTTGAAATAATCCTGTCCCAAAGCCATTTTTATATATACACGAGGATCCATTATTACGGTATTGTCCAAATCTTCAGGCAGAACATGCAAAGGACCTTTTTTCTCTAAAGCATAAAACGCATCTCCAACCTGCACCAACAACCTCACATGATCGCTCAATTGCTGCACTTTAAACACCCCACGAGGCCTAACAACAGACAAAACCGAAAGAAAAAACTTCATTCTTGCCTTACAATTCCCCTTTTTGTCTTCCCTATTCAACAAATCCGTCAAAAAAGAGGATCCATCAATCTGTTCCCCAGTCATCGCCATCAGAGTCTCCAGCAATTCAAAAAAAGAATGATCTTCCATATAACTCATAAAATAATCGATCGTACCCTTAGAAACCCCTTTGGCATTCAGGGCTTGCCCCTCACCCACTTTTCCACGAACATACTCATCCTCAATAAAAAACTCACCATAATCAAAAGGCTTCCCTGCCTCCAAAATCTCTTCATATTTCGCCTCAAAAGCCGCCGTTTCCTCACTCCTGTCATCCAAAACCCCAATCAATGCCCTTTTTTGAGTTTCTATCCAGTGCGCCACTTCATCCCCGTTTTTCTTCCACTCCAGAATCCCAAAAATCGAGGTATGAATAGCCGCAGACAACACCAAAGCCCTCAAAAACCCCGCTGTAGTCTCCTTCCTGCGTTCACCAAATCTATCCCACAACTCTCCATTCTTTTTTTCAGGTGATGATCCCATAAATACAAAGATATAATCCTAGAATTATACCACAAACAAGCCACTTCTTCAAGAAAACACCCCCCAACCAAACAAAATCATCAAAAACTCTTGACTACCCGCCCCCCCCTCTGTATATTCTAACGGCATTTGACTATGCATGTTAAAAGTTTTTGCAAAGGTTTGCCGAAAATCTGCGCAGAACAAGCCCGCAAAAGGGCTGTTAACCTCTCAACATTATGTCAGGAATTATCGGTAAAAAAGTAGGCATGACTCGTTTAATCAAAGACGATGGTCGCGTGATCCCAATCACAGTGGTAGAGTGTGAGCCAAATGAAATCACTCAAATCAAAACTACTGAGAAAGACGGATATCCGGCGCTAGTCCTTGGATTTGTTAAATTGAAGAAACCTACAAAGACCAAAAAATTTAAGCTTCAGAGAGAATTTAGAATAAAAGACGACGAAACCGACTCTTACAAAAAAGGAGACAGCCTCAGCGTTGAATCCCTAAAAGAATTCGAAACAGTCACCGTAACCTCAACCTCAAAAGGTAAAGGTTTCCAAGGTGTAATCAAGAGACACAACTTTAGCAGAGGACCAGAAACCCACGGTTCTCACCACCACAGAAGGCCCGGATCAATTGGAGCCTGTACAAAACCCGGACGAGTAGCAAAAGGAAAGAAACTACCCGGCCAAATGGGATCCAAGCAAGTAACAAGAAGAGGAGTTTCAATCGAACTTCTGGATGAGAAAAAGAACATAATCTGCCTAAAAGGTGCTGTACCAGGAGCAAAAGACTCAATCGTCATAATCAAAACCAACTAATATAAATGAAAGTAGATCTATACTCACAAAAAGGAGAAAAAAGTGGACAATTGGAACTACCAAAAGAGATTTCCGAACTACCATTTAATAAAGATTTGGTACACCAAGCCTTGGTTCGTCAGCTTGCAAACAAGCGCGTAGCCATCGCTCACACAAAAACAAGAGGAGAAGTTTCCGGAGGAGGACGCAAACCCTTCCGTCAAAAAGGAACAGGTAATGCCAGACAAGGAACAATCCGTGCCCCACACATGAAAGGTGGTGGAGTAGTATTTGGACCTCGTAACAACAGAAACTTCGAAAAAGATATGCCAAGAAAACAAAGAAGACTAGCCCTGCTATCAGCCTTCTCAGAAAAAGTTCGTAGCAATGAAGTAATGGGATTGGAAGATTACAAAGCAGAGAAGCCAAAAAGCAAGGATTTAGTAGAATTACTCAATAAATTACCAATCGAAAAGACCGTTCTCCTAGTCATCGCCGAAAAAGATACCGCAATCCAAAAATCAAGCGCAAACCTACCAAATACAAAAACAATTCTAGCAAACTACCTAAACATTCACGACTTACAGAAATACAAAACTGTGATAATTCTAAAAGACGCAGTAGAAAAAATTAAAGAAACATTTACAAAGTAAATTCAATGAAAACTTTTAAAACAATCATCAAGGCAATAATGACCGAGAAAAGCTCAAGAGCTCAAGAAAAGGGCAAATATACCTTTATGATCAAAAGAGATGCCAGCAAAACCGATGTCAAAAACGCAGTCAAAGAAATTTATGGAGCTGAAGTAGCAACAGTAAGAACAGCCTTAGTTCCAAAGAAAGTAAGACTGGTTGGACGAGGAAAGTCACTCACCAAAAGGTCATACCACAAAAAAGCGATTGTTACTCTAAAAGGAGGTAAAACAATAGATATAAACAAATTTAAAGCAACCAAATAATAATGGCAGTTAAAAAATTTAAACCAACAACACCGGGAAGAAGACAAATGAGCGTAGCCTCGTTTGAAGAAATCACTAAGACTAAACCTGAAAAATCACTTACCAAAACAAAGACCAGATGTTCAGGACGAAACAATAGTGGAAGAATTACCGTTCGACACAGAGGTGGTGGAGCCAAAAGAGCTTACCGAATGGTTGATTTCAAAAGAACAGACAAACTTAACATCGAAGGAAAAGTTACAGCAGTAGAATACGATCCAAATCGAACTGCCTACATCATGCTAGTAACCTACAAAGACGGAGAAAAGAGATACCATCTTGCACCGACAGGAATAAAGGTGGGAGACAAAATAATGACAGCCGAAAAAGCCAAGATTAAAACAGGAAACAGAATGCTACTCAACAATATTCCGGTTGGATACAGCATCTACAATGTAGAAATGCATCTAGGAAAAGGCGGACAGTTGGGAAGAAGTGCCGGAACAAGTATCAAACTCGTTTCACTTGAAGGGAAATACGCTCAAATCGCACTTCCTTCAGGCGAAATCAGAATGGTTGCCAAGGAATGTTATGCAACAATCGGAACAACAAGTAATATCGATCACGCCAATATAACAATAGGTAAAGCAGGAAGAAAAAGAAATATGGGACGAAGACCACAAGTAAGAGGTAAAGCGATGAATCCGGTAGATCATCCGCACGGTGGTGGTGAAGGAGGAGCTCCAATCGGACTTAAGCATCCAAAAACACCATGGGGAATGCCAGCTCTCGGATACAAGACCAGAAGAAGACACTATACAGATAAGATGATCGTAAAAGATCGTCGAAGGAAATAAACCAAATAAACCAATACTATGGCAAGAAGTGCTAAAAAAGGACCATTCGTAGACGAAAAACTGCTTAAAAAAGTACAGAAATTAGACGATGCCGGACAAAATAAACCAATTAAAACCTGGTCTAGAGGGTCAGACATCCCACCGGAGTTCGTAGGGCACACATTCGCAGTTCACAACGGAAAACAATTTATTCCGGTATTCGTAAGCGAAAACATGGTAGGACACAAACTTGGGGAATTCTCCCCCACCAGAATGTTCAGAGGTCATGGAGGTAAACTAGCTAAAAACCAGAAATAACATAAACTATGAAAGCATTTTTAAAACAAATCAGAGTCTCACCAAAAAAGGCAAACCTGGTCGCGGCATTAGTTCGCAACAAAAAGGTGCAAGAAGCTACTGATATCTTGGACTTCACACAAAAAAAGAGTGCCCCTATCCTAAGCAAGCTAATCAAATCCGCAACTGCCAACGCCGAAAACAATTTTAATCAAAAAGCCGAGAATCTATACATAAAAGAAATTATCGTAAACGAAGGACCAACTTACAAAAGAAGTATCCCAATATCAAAAGGACGAACTCACCCACTACTAAAAAGAACAACACATATAAGAGTATTTTTGGAAGCTACCGCCTCTCCCGATACAACAGAAAAGCAAGAGCTCAAGACCAAGCCGAAAACAGATATTAAAAAATAACTTAAAACCAACCTGAATTATGGGACAAAAAGTCAATCCAATAGGAATAAGAATCGGAATTACCAGAGACTGGGACTCAAAATGGTATGCAGGTAAAAGCGCTTACAAAAAGTTGTTTCATCAAGATATCGAAATTGAGAAATTCTTGAGAGGAAAGCTGGAAGCCGAGGGATTGTCTCGCATTGAGATCTTAAGAACACAAGGCAAAGTCATTCTCAATATTCATACTTCAAAACCTGGCCTAATCATTGGCCGCGGCGGAGAAGTAATCGAAAAACTAAAAGAAGAACTACATAAAAGATTTAAAGAACAATTTGCAATCAACATCAAAGAGATCAAAAAACCAATGCTTGATGCTACAATCGTCGCCGAATCAATCGCCAGTCAAGTAGCAAAAAGAGTTTCCTACCGAAGAGCGGCAAAAATGGCGATAGAAAAAATTATGGAATCCGGCGCACTTGGAGTGAAAATCTATCTTGGAGGACGACTAAATGGAGTGGAGAT
>JAHIRL010000025.1 GCA_018818755.1 Patescibacteria group bacterium | reverse complement strand
TATTGCAAATATAATTGTTGGCCAGACGATGTTGTATTGGAGGATAAAATTGTAGGTCGCATGGAGGATTATGGCTATAGTGAGCCCTTTGAAGACCATGTATTTTTGAAAGGCATAGCTTTTTGGGAGTTTGAATATTTTTGCAAATAGATTCAAACCAGGTGTTTGGCCTAGTGTGCTTTCTTGTTTTGCAATGTAGATCGCGTATTTGCTAAATCCATAGTATAAGCCAAATATGCCGGAAAAAATCATGTGGGCGCAGGTGGTAATGGTCGATCGAAATGCATATATTCCTGCTAATTCTTTAAGGCTACTATTCTGGATGAACATCATTAGGTAATAAATGTTTTCTGCGAAGGCGAATCCGAGGGCGGCAACTAGGCTGTATCTTACGGTATCCCCTATGCTTTTGATTAAGAGTGTTCTTTTGTCTACGCTTTTTACAACGAAATGTTTGATGATTTCTTCTAGAGCTCCAAATAAAACGAAAAGGGCTACAAATTTAAGGTTTTGTTCAACAATGTTGTTTTCTAGAAATGCGGCGATGTTGAATTCCGGAAATTTTTCCCAAAAGTACTGAAGAAGTAATAGTGCGGGCGCTGTAAGACAGCCAAGTAAAAAAATCAGGATTGCTGTTTTCTTGCTGGACTTAGTTTTTTTAAAGAGAATGTAGAGCCAAATTATTGCCGGTATTGAGGCAAATCCAAATGAGATTAGGATGGGATATAGTTGTTCATTTGGCATTTAAGAGTTTATTGCTCAAATTTGTAGCTAGCTTCATCACCTGCTTGAGTTGAAGTGGAGGGCGCTGAAGCTTCTGGGTTTGCAGGTTGTTCTGGAACTGTAGGGGCTTGAACTGGTGTTGCTGCTGGTTCTGGTTGAACTGGTTGTTCGGGTGCTGGTGCGACTGC
The DNA here is from genome assembly GCA_018818755.1 of Patescibacteria group bacterium. Lineage (GTDB taxonomy): Bacteria > Patescibacteriota > Gracilibacteria > UBA1369 > LOWO2-01-FULL-3 > JAHIRL01. Next base: position 12,489 of record JAHIRL010000025.1, on the reverse strand, counting down.
TGGTTCTGGTTGAATAGGTTGCTCAGGTGCTGGTGCAACTGTTGGTTCTGGTTGAGCAGGTTGTTCAGGAGTTGGAGCGACCGTTGGTTCTGGTTGAACTGGTTGTTCAGGTTGAGCAGGTTGCTCAGGTGCTGGTGCAACTTGTGGTTCTGGTTGTGCAGGTTGTTCGGGGACTGGAGGCGCTGCCGCTTCTGGAGTAGGCGTTGCTGGGGTTTCGGTTGCTGGGGCTACTGCTGGTTGTGGGCTTGGAGTGCTTGCCGCGGTATCTGTTAGTCCTGCTTTTGCCATTTCCATGCTGTCAAAACATTGTATTAGTTGTGTTAGTCCCACTACTTGCAAAATGTCGATGATGTTTGCTCTTGCTTTTGCAATAGTGATGTTTCCACCACCTTCTGTTATTTTTCCGTAGAGGTCTGTCATGTATCCAATTGATTTACTATTCATGTATTCGAGATTTTCTAGGTCGAGTATTAAATTAAGATTACTGGGAGTTTCTTCTAAAAGCTTGTAGATTTCCTGGATTTTTTCATCTACATTACTTTCGTCTAGTTGTCCTGAAATATGGACAATCTTCAGTTTTTTATCGGGAGAGCTACTTTGAGCGTCTTCGATTGTAATTGTTACATCAGTCATAGGTATAAAAGTTATGAGTTAATTTTTGCAGTTATTTCTAATCCTTGATTTTCTGTATTGGCATTTATGCCTGAATCGTTCTGTCTGGCGTTTTTAAGGTATTTTTTTGTGCTCATTCTTAGTCCACCTTCTTCTCTATCTTCGATCTTTAATTCATCTGTCCATTCGTCTACGATCTTCACAAGACCTCTTCCTCTAATCCCTGAAAAGACATATCCGGGTGCTTTTCTTTCGTCGATAAGTTTTTGTATTTGTTCAGCGCTCATTTTTACTTTCCCTGTTCCCGTGTCTTCTACAATTATTTCCAGATAGTCGTCGGTTTCGTAAATAAAGGTAATCCGTATTTCACTTCCGGGTGATGATCCATATTCAATGGCATTGTTGCAAAGTTCATCAATGACAGATTGGAATCTATATGCCCACTTTTCTTCAAAGTTTGTGGTGTTTTTCACCATGTTAAGAGTAAAATCTCTTATCCCTGACATAAAATAGGCGTTTGTTGGAAGGGTGATTGTTATTTTTGTTTTGTCTTGCAATTGTTGTTCCATTTGTTTTGTTTTAACTTTGATTATTATACCAAATATTTAGCTTTTAGTCAAAGACCCTTTTGGAGTTTTTTTGATTCTTCTATGATTGTTTTGTAGATATTTTTTGTATAGGGATCTTCTATTTTTGAGAGAATGTTTTTTTCCCTTTCTTTATCAGTAATTTTTAGTCCCATTTTTCTCTTGTAGTCGCCAATTTTTTCTGCAACCTTTTTTCTTTTTTCAAGTAATTTTTTAATATTTTCGTCGATTTTGTTTATATCTTCCCTTAATTTTGTTATTTCGTTCATATTTTAGCTTGCATATTTAGGTTTCTTCCATTAAATTACCCCTGCTAAAAAAATATTTCAAGGCTGTCTTGAAATTTGCGAAATCCTCCCTTTATTGGGCATGACGCATGAATGCAGGACAGTTGTAAACCACAAGGATTATGAATAAAACAGATTATGAAGCGATGTTTAAAAGTGCTGTGCACATTGGACATCGTAAGCAAAAGTGGAATCCAAAAATGAAGAAATTTATTTTTGGAGAGAGAAACGGAATCCATTTAATTGATTTGGAAAAAACCGCTAGTTATTTGGAGGAGGCTTTGACTTTTTTGTCAAAACTAGTTTCTGAAGGTCGGAAAGTGCTTTTTGTAAGTACAAAACCTCAATCTATCAGACTTGTTGAGCAATGTGCTAAGGATTCGGGAATGCCTTATGTTGTAAATAAGTGGATCCCTGGTTTTTTGACTAACTATTCAACTATCAAGACAAGGATAAAATATCTGCTTACTCTTGAGGAGCAGGAGGCTAGTGGTGAATTTGATAAGTACACTAAGAAGGAAGTTGCAAAATTGAAAAAAACAATGGAACAGTTAGAGAGTTCTCTTGGTGGTGTTAAGCATATGGATAAAAAACCCGATGCAGTTTTTGTTATTGACCCTATTAGAGATAATATAGTCGTTGAAGAGGCTAACAAACTTGGTATTCCTATAGTTTCTATAGCTGACACAAATGCAGATCCGGATTTAATTACTTATCCTATTCCTGCTAATGATGATGCGATAAAGTCTTTGAAATATCTGCTTACTGCGGTTGTTGATTCGATCAAAAAGTCAACTAAAAGCAAAAAATAATGGATAAAATTTCCCCTCAAAAGTCCTTTGATGAAATAAAGGATCAAGTTTCGAAGCTTTCACTTGATAGGAGGTGGGCTATGGCTTGCTATATTCCTGCTGTAAATATTGTGGCTTGTGCTTTGACCTCTGTGGCAATGGTGCAGAGTGAATTTTGCCGTTTTCATGCTAGGCAGGGCTTGGTGCTTTTTGGGCTTTGGTTTTTGACTATATTTGTTGGGCTCATAAGTCCGGAATTGAATTTGATGTTATGGGGTGTTTTGTTGGTTTTGCATTTGGCGGGGATGATCTACTCTTTTATGAATAAGATTGTTCGGATTCCAATTATTGCCAGTTTTGCTGACTTAATTCCTGAGTATTATGTTTATGAGCTTTTGACTGGGAAAAAAGCTGAGAAGTCTAAATCTAATATTATTTAATTTTTTATTATGTCTGTATCTATTGAAGAACTAAAAAAATTGCGTGAAGCTACCGGTGTTTCTATGATGGCTTGTAAAAGTGTTTTGGAGGAAGCGGATGGTGATTATGATCAGGCTTTTGATCTTTTGAGAAAAAAAGGTGAAGCTAAGGCTGCTGATCGGGCTGGTCGATCCACGAGTGAGGGTGTGGTTGCTATTAAGAAAGATGGTGAAAAAGCCGCGATGCTTACTTTACTTTGTGAAACTGATTTTGTTTCCAAGAGCGATGGTTTTGTTAGTTTGGCAAATTCTTTGGTGGAAAAGCTTTTTAACGGGGAGTTGCCTGAAAATCTGGAGGATGTACCTGAGGTGAAAGATGCGGTTTTGAAGCTTGGTGAAAATGTTAGGATTGGAGAGGCTAAGGTGTTTGAAGCTTCAAATATTGGTGATTATGTTCATTCAAATGCTAAGATTGGTGTTTTGGTGGCTTTTGAAGGTGGGAGTGAGGAGCTTGCCAAGGAAGTGGCTATGCATATTGCGGCTACGGCTCCCCAGGTTGTATCGCCTGATGAAGTTTCGGATGAATTACTTGCTTCCGAAAAAGTGATTTGGGCTGAGCAGTTGAAGAATGAAGGGAAGCCTGCTGAGATAATTGAAAAAATCATGTTGGGTAAGGAAAAGAAATTTAGAGAAGAAAATGCTTTGCTTAAGCAAGCTTTTGTGAAAGATCCAGAGAAGACGATTGAACAATTATTGGAAGGCTCCCAGGCTGTTGTAAAGGAATTTGTTAGATTCGCGATTTAAATGCCAAAATTTGATAAAATTGAGGATGTTATAAAGTCGTTTAAGGCCGGTGAAATGGTTATTGTTTTGGATGATGAAGATCGCGAAAACGAGGGAGACTTGATTGTTGCGGCTGAAAAAATAACTTCGGAGCTTGTTAATTTTATGGTTAAAGAGGGGCGTGGTTTGGTTTGTTGTCCAATTTCTGCAGATATTGCCGAGCGTTTGGATTTTGATTTGATGGTGAGGGATAATAATGAATCGACTAAGTGCAATTTTACTGTTCCGGTTGATTTGAAAAAAGATACAACTACTGGGATCTCGGCTTCGGATAGGGCAAAAACTATCAGGGCTATTTCTGATTCTTCTTGTGTTGCTGATGATTTTGCGAGGCCTGGTCATGTGTTCCCCTTGATTGCCCGGGAGGGAGGCGTTTTGGTTAGGGCCGGACATACTGAAGCGGCTGTTGATTTAGCGAGTTTATCAGGCTTGAATCCTGCTTGTGCTATTTGTGAAATTTGCCGTGATGATGGTGAGATGATGCGGAGGGATGAGTTGTTGGATTTTGCTGAGAAGCATGGTCTGAAGTTGACAACTATTAAGCATTTGATCGAGTACAGAAGGAAGAAGGAGTGTTTTATAGAGAAGGTGGTTGAAACTAATTTGGATACTTCACATGGGAGTTTTCGGATGATTGTTTATAAAAGTTTGTTGGATGGTGCGGAGCATATTGCTTTAGTAAGGGGTGTTGTTTGTGATGGAGTTTTGGTTCGGGTTCATAGTGAGTGTTTCACTGGCGATGTTTTAAATTCTAGGCGTTGTGATTGCGGAGATCAGCTTCATAGGGCGTTGGATATTATTGGAAAATGTGATAATGGAATTTTGCTTTATATGAGGCAAGAAGGCAGAGGAATCGGTTTAGTTAATAAGCTTAAGGCTTATAATTTGCAGGATGAGGGTTTGGATACGGTTGAAGCTAATGAGAAGTTAGGATTTGATTCCGATTTGAGAGATTATGGGATTGGGGCTCAAATTTTAGCTGATTTGGGAGCGAAAAAAATAAAACTTCTAACTAATAATCCTAAAAAAGTTATTGGCCTTGAGGGATATGGGATAGAAATTGTTGAGAGAATGCCTTTGCAGATTGCCCCTGATGATATGAATTTGGAGTATTTGAAGACTAAGAAGAAGAAAATGGGCCATATTTTGGATAATCTTTGATTATGAAAGAAGCGATTGAGCTTGCAAGGAATGGTTATGGAAAAACTAGGACCAATCCTCTTGTTGGTGCGATTTTGTATAAAGATGGGAAAAAAATTGGTGAGGGCTGGCACAATAAATTTGGCGTGGAACATGCGGAAGTTAATGCTATTAGGTCAGTACGGAATGTGCGAGATCTAAAAGGGGCCAGGATGATTGTGACTCTTGAACCTTGTTCTCATTTTGGAAAAACACCTCCTTGTGTCGATGCGATTGTTCAGGCCGGTATTGCTGAGGTTTTTGTAGGGATGAAGGATCCTTTTTCTAGGGTTGCCGGCAGGGGTATTAAGGCTTTGAGAGATGCTGGGATAAAAGTTGAGCTTTTGTCTAGAAAGGATGCATTATATCCTGACTTGTTGGCTTTAAATCAACCATTTTTGAAGGTTGCAAAATATGGGTTGCCTTATGTATGTATGAAGGCAGGAATGAGTTTGGATGGGAAAATTGCTAGTTCTGCTGGAATGTCTAAATGGATTACTTCTAATGAATCTCGTGTGCATGCAAAAAAATTGAGAGAAAAGTTTGATGCTGTTGTTGTAGGTGTAAATACAGTTAATGTGGACGACCCTTCTCTTTTGGCTAAGGGGGCTTTGCGGGTTGTACTAGATGGGACTTTGCAAATTTCCAAAAGTCCAAAATTTTGAAAAATGGGCCTGTTTTGATTGCCTGCGGGGAGATTGCTCTTAATTCCGAAAAAGCTGATTGGTTCAAGAAAAAAGGTGTTGAACTTGTTTCTTTTGGGAAAAATATTGTTAATCTGAAAAAATTGTTGAGCTATTTGACTGCTGAGCACAATGTTGGAAGTGTATATGTTGAAGGTGGTTCCGGGGTTCATGGTGCTTTTTATGATGCTTTTTTGAAGGATAGTTTGATGATTGATGAGATTAATTTTTACATTGCTCCTTTTTTGCTTGGTGGTGAAAAAGCTTTGTCTGTTGTTGGGGGGCGGGGTTTGGGAAATTTGGCTTTTAAAAAAGAGTTTTTGTATAGTTCTGTTGAGCTGTTTAAAAAGGATTATCTCTTTCGGGGGACTTTAAACTTTTATCGACCTTGACCGGTGCTTTCTTGAATTTTTGAAATAAAATTGCGACGCTTTTTATTTCGGGGATTTTGAGTAGGTAGCTTGCAAAGAAGTATGTTCCGGCCCCAAGGCTTATCCTTATGATGTGTGAAATATTATTGTTTATAAGATTTTCGAGGTCTTTTGTTAAAATTATAATTGCTCCCATTAGACATGATGCCAAGATTATTTTAATTATTCTGGTGCTTAATGTTTTTATACTGAAACCGCTTAGATGTTTTTTTAAGAATGTGCTTAATAGTACTATTTGGATGATGAATCCTATGCTAAAACTTATTGAAAGCCATCCTATTCCATATTTTGGTGCCAGGGTTAGAGAAAGTGTGGCCATTGTAGCCATACTAAAGACATTTATTAGCATTGGGGTCATAGTATTTTTCTTTGCATAAAAGGCTCTTGATAATATGTGGCTTAAACTTTCGAATGGAATTGAAATTGTGAAAAAGACTAGAATTGTGGAAGTGAGGAGGATGGATTTTTCGTCAAACATTCCCCCACCGAGAATTAGGCTGATTATTTCTTTTGATAGGAGATAGATCCCGAGTGTTGATGGTATTGTGAAATACAATATTCGATGAATGGTTTTTTGAATATTTTGGGTGTAGGACTCTTTGTCATTTTGTGAGGCGGCTGAAACTATGTATGGAAATATTGCTGTTGCAAAAGCGATGCCGAAGAGGTTTACGGCTATGCTTTGAATGTTTCTGGCAAAATTGAATGCGGCCAGTCCCCCATCAATAATTTTCATTGAAACTATCGCAAATATGTATAAATTTAATTGCCAGGCTACAAGGCTGATGCTTCTTGGAATCATTAATTTGAGTATTTTTCTGAACCCCTTTTTTATACTTAGACTTGGTTTGTAGTTGTAGTCTGTGAAGCAAATATCGATAATTCTAACTATTAGATGTAGTATCGCACCGGCGAGGACACCGATTGCCGCTGAGTATATTCCCATGCTTTCGTTGAGAAAAATAACTCCGAGTATTATCCCCAGGTTGTACAATACAGGAGAAATTGCATAGGCAAGGAAGTGCTTGTAGCTCATTAAGATATTGCCGAGGCTATTGCTAATCGTGAACAGTATGGCTGTCGGAAGGATTATTTTAGTCATGTTTGTAATTTGCTCCTGCTGTTCAATGCTGATGTCGCCGAATATGTTTGGGATTATTTGCGGCATAAGTAGGAATGCTAGTCCGGCTAATACTCCTATTGCCAGGGTTCCCCAGGTTATTAGTGAATTGGCGATTTTGTAGGCTTCTTCTTTGTTTTTGCTGAGATAGTCCGTGAAGACGGGAAGGAAGGCTGCGGCCAGTGCTCCGGCGATAAACATATTAAATAGCAGATCTGGTATCAAAAATGAGGCGTTGTATGTGTCTGTCTCTATGGTTGTACCAAAGTTAGTGGCGATGATACGGTCTCTTAAAAGTCCGATGACATAGCTTATTAGCGATGCGAAGGAAACTATCAGTGTTGCGCCTGTTGCCCCGATTGGTTTGAAGATCTTTTTAAGCATGAAGTTATTTTAATGGAAAAATTGGTTTTCTGAGGGCTTAGCGCTTGATGTTTTAGGCTTTTTGTTGTATAATATATTCATGTTAAACTCCCTTAGAAATCTGAGTCGCCTGTCGATATTAAATAAAATCTTTAATATTAGTAGCTCTGAACGGAGAAATGTCCTTTTTGCTTGGTCGATGAGGTTTTTTTATAGAATAGGGTTTGTTTTGGGGTGGACTTTGTTGGTGGCTTATTTTACCTCCAGTTACGGAATCTTTTCTTTGCCAATATTGTTTATTTTCAATGCTCTGTTTTCTATTGTAGGTAGTTTTTTGTATTTTAAGCTTTTAGATAAAGTTAAGAAGCCGTTTTTGATGATGTTGACTTTGGCATTGGCGGCTTTGGTTTTGTTTGTTTCGTCGTTTCTGGCTTTGAATGAAAATGTTGTTTTCTTTGCTTTTTTACTTTTAGCTGAGGCGATTTTCCTTGTTCAGTTCAAAATTTTGCTTGATGGTTATATTGAAGAAATGTTCACACCGTTATCAAGTGAGCGTACTTTTCCTGTGATTGAGTCTGCGGAGACGATTGGTGGTATTTTGGGAGGTGTTTTGATCGTCTTTTTGGCGAATTATTTTGCTTTGTATCAGTTTATTTATTTATGGATTTTCTTCGTAGTTTTAACTATTCCGATTATTTTTCTTTTTGAGGCGTTGAATCCGGTTGTGGTAAAGGCCAAAGCTTGCGATGTTGAGTGTAAGGCCTCTTTGTTTTCCCGTTTAAAAGGTGAATTTGTGAACGCGAAAAATGTTTCTTTTGTGCGGAACTTGTTTTTTATTGTTTTGATTCAGTGGGTACTGTATAGCCTTCTAGAGTTTCAATATACTAGAGTTGTGTATCAAAATACTTCCAGTGTTTTGATGGATACAGGTAGTGGTTTTGAGCATGCTTTTGTTCATGACTTGGGATTGTTGTTTGCAATTTTTAGTTCTTCGGCTCTTATTATCCAGCTTTTTGTAGGAAGTAGATTGATAAAGTCTCTGGGAATTATTGCCACGATGTTGTTGCATCCGATTGTGACCTTTTTAAGTGTTTTAGGTCTAACATTCTCTTATACTTTTCCAGTTGCTGTGCTTGCAAAAAATAATTTCACAATGACCACGGCCCTGTATACCAATGCCTATCATAGTGCTTATTATGCAGTAAAAACAAAGTTTCGCGAACATACGCGTCAATTTCTTGAGGGCATGATTCGTCCTTTGGGTGCTTTGTTGGGAACTTTTTTGCTTTTATTGCTACAATTGGCTTTTTCAAATCATGGATATTTGTTTTTTGCGATTAATGTTCTGATGCTTTTGTTTTCTGCTGGTCTTTATTTTATTGTTCGCAGACAGCAGGTAAATTATACTCAATTGGCTCTAAATGATTTAAAGTTTTCTAAAGATAGGAAGTTGAAGGCGAATGCTTTAGATATTTTGGCTCAAAAGGGGCATAAGAATACTTTGGAAACTTTGCATGCTACCGTTTTGAATAAAAAAATGAATTTGTCTTTAAGGGTAAAAACTTTGAGGGCTCTTTCCGAATTAGCTCAACCGGCATCCATTGCTGTTATTTTGAAAGTTTTCTTAGAAAAAAATATTGTTTTAAGGGAAGCTTGTATTGATACGCTTTTTCATTTTGATTGCATAAGTCGAAAAAACCAAAATTATCCTTCGTATAAGTTTAATGTATTTCAAACACTAAAATCTGCGTTTAATTCGGAAAAAGATGAATATTTGCGAAATAGAATGATTGATTTGATCTCTTATATGAGTGAGGAATTTTCAATTGAATTTTTGCTGACTTTGCTTAAGTCTACAAACTTAAAAATCCGCTCTGCTGCGGTTTTGGCTTTGGGTGGTTTTGGTGACCAGGTTGTGGTTGCGAAACTTAGTAGTTTACTACGATCAAAATCGGATAGAATTAGAGTTTATTCTGCAATCGCGTTGCATAAATTTCCTGAGTACAAAGAACTTTGCGAGCATATTTTATCTGAGCATGTTTTGTCTACTGATCTGGAAAAGAATTGTCTGGCCGCTTTTGCTTTTGGAGAACTTAAATTAAAAAAAGGTGTTAAATTTTGTATGGATTGCATGCGCAGTAGTGATTTGGATTTAAAAATTCATGGGGCTTTAGCTTTGTCCAAGATGGGGATTCATGATTCGGTACCTGTCCTGGTTGATTTGCTTTTTTCTGATGATATTGCTGTCTCTAAGCGTAGCAAGCGTTTTTTAAAGAGTTGTGATCTTGAGATAATTCGGGATGTTGAGAGGATTATTAGGAATGTTGCTACAAATGTGATTTCGCAATATGCTGGGAAAAGTGGTAAAATTGATCTCGAATCTCTTGATGATGCGAAGATTAAAAAGCTAAAGTGGATGTATGCACTGTTAGATGAGTATGAAGAGGTTGAGTATATTGATAAAAAACTTAATAAGTAACCTATTTATAATGAAAGATATTTTAGAAATACACATTTTGGAGCCTGTTGATTCTTATCAGGTTGTTGAATTTGTTGGTGAATTTGATAAATTTGGTTTGTCTTCAGTGAAACCAAAGTTGGAAAGTTTTTTGAAGACTTTTTCTTTGGATGTTTTGGTTCTCGATTTCACTGGCTTGAAGTTTATCAATAGTGAAGGAATTGGGCTTTTGTTTGAAATCCATACTCATTTGGCCAAGGCGAATAAAAAGCTGGCTGTTGTTGGTTCTGCCGCTCATGTGAAGGATGTTTTTGAGACAGTGGGGATGAGTGAGGTAATTCCTATGTATGGAAAGTTGGCTGATTTTGTAAAATCAAACAATGCTTAGATTTGTTTCTAAAAGTGCGGTTGTGAGGTTGTTTATTTATTTGCTTGTTTTAGGGCTTATTTTGTCTGCTATCTGGGCTTACGGCTATTATTTTTTAGCTTTTGAATCTGTTCCTTATGAATATCTGTTGGTTTTAGTAGGGATATGTTTGTTGTTGATGTTAATCCCCGTCTATTTGCTAATGATTAGGCCTTTACGCATTGTTTTGAGGGAAATGCAGGCTCTTTTGAGCGCCCATCCATATAGGAAAATTTTTACTGATAGAGTGGATGAAGTTGGCATTTTGGCACATTTTTTTAATAGTGTAACTGAAGGTCTGGGGAAGGCTACTTATGATATTAATGATAGGGCGCGAATGCATGGTGAGCTTGAGGTTGCTTCTGAATTGCAGGGCGATATTTTGCCTAATTCAAATCCAGACTTTAAGGGGATCTATATTGTTGCTAAGAATAAACCCGCATCTGAGCTTGGGGGGGATAGTTTTGGTTTTATTGATGGGAAGGACTCTAAAAAATATATTTATATTGGAGATGTCACTGGTCATGGAGCTGCAGCCGGGTTTTTGATGTCTATGGTAAGTACTTTGATTGCTGTTTTTGCGGATATTTCTGATAATGCTCATTCTGTGCTTGTTAATGTGAATACATATTTAAAAAAATGGGTAAAGAAGGCGATGTTTATGACTTTGGTTATGTTGAGCTGGGATGAGGCAAATCAAAAATTGAGTTATGTTGGAGCGGGGCATGAGCATATTTTGATTTATAGATCTAAAACCGGTGAGTGTGAGTCTATTAAGTCCGGCGGTATTGCTCTTGGTATGGTTGCCGATAATTCCGAATTGATTAAGGAGAGTGAAATTGCCTTGGAGGAGGGAGATTTTGTGGTTTTGTATACGGATGGTATTACTGAAGCTAAAAATGATGCAGGTGAGCTTTATGGCTTGGATCGTCTGATTGAGGCTGTAAAAGAGTATGCAAAAACTTATTCTGCAGATGGTGTGAATTTTCATATCGCAATGGCTGTTTCAAATTTTATGGAAAAACATTCACAGGAAGATGATATGACTTTGATTGTTTTGCAGAAAGTTGCCAAAGATGTGGGACTTAAAACTGCTTCTTCTACTTCGTGGGATTAGTTTAGCCAGCCTGGTAGATGCCTTGCTTTGATTATTCCGGGTATCTTTTTTATTGTATCGATGTCATCGATATTGAATTTTCCAATGTATAGGTCTTTGAGATCTCCTCCATTTTCCATGAATTGTTCGATTTTTTTATATCCTTTGTAGTAAATGTAGTCTTTTGTGAAAGCTCCTCTTTTGCTTGTATCCATAATGCCTCTTTTGGCTTTTAACGCTGACCTGAAGGCAGTATCTGGGCTTGCTCCGAATTTTAGTGCTTCGTTGTAAACTTCGAGAAAAGATCCTTCCAGGGCCTTGCTAATTGCTATTACATGAGTTAATGCTTTGTCGTTTTTTATAAAAGGTGTGTGTCTTTGTTTTGACACATTGTACATTGCTAGGCCTTCCTGGGTTTCCAGGTAGTTCGCTAGGCCTGTGTTGAATATTTCATATGGTTGTAGTTTTCCGTTTTGTGCGGTTAGGATGTGTGTTTCTATTTCGTGAATAATTAAGCTCTTTATTCTTTCCAGGCTGAATTTTGCGTTTTTTCTTATGAATAATCGATTGTTTTTTCCTGCTACACAGTCGGCAACCATGCTGTCTTTTATTTTTATTTTCCAACTTTTTAGACCATATTTTTCAAAAGCTTCTTCGAAGTGTTTCTTTGCCTCATCGGCTGTGTAGAGGGAGTTTTCGCCTTCTTTTGTTTTGGGAATTTCTTTAAGGGCGTGTTGGCATTCATCTACTTCTTCCTGGCTTGGTTTTCCAAAAAGTTTTATGGATGTTGCCGTGAATGATTCTTCGTCGATATTTTCCAGAAGTTTAATTTTGTTTTGAATTTCTTCTTTTTTTGCTTCGAACGCTTTGCCAATCGGACTTGAGTCTGTTTTTATATCTTTAAGTTCGGTTATTAGTTCTACCGGGTCAAATTTTAGTTGTGGATATTCAAATTGGGGATTTTCTGTTGGATTATTTTTGAATTTTTCTCTTTCGGATTCAAGATTGATCGGTCTTAGATGATAGAGGAGTTTTATTTTCCCATCTATCCGTATTAAGTCTTGGTCGATGTGGCTGTAATTTATTTTCTGCGTTTCCTTTTGATCTTCTTGGGGCTCTTTTTTTACTCCAGCCTTTCCCTTGTTGCTGATGCTTGGATCGATTAGGAATCCTTTTGTATCTCGATTTCCGATTATCATTTTTATTTCTCCTTT
>JAHIRL010000161.1 GCA_018818755.1 Patescibacteria group bacterium | reverse complement strand
GCGACATTTCTGATCTTTAATGGGTTTATGTTGGCTTCGGCATTCTCTGCCTATGTTATCTTTTTCTATGTTTTTGGCGGTTCTGAAACGCTTGATGCCGCTTATTCAAACGGTGGGACATTACTTGGTTGGTTTGGATCGATCAGCGCAGTTTGTACTTTTTGCGTAATCTTTTTGGTTACATGGATCTCGACTAAGATCGGTAAGCGTAAGACTTTTTTAATCGCCATATCGCTTTCTATCATTGGTTATGCCTTGAAATGGATCGGCTATAACCCTGACGAGCCATATTTGCTGCTGATAGCCGCTCCTTTTATTGCGTTCGGTTTAGGGTCGCTCTTTACAATGGTTAATTCAATGGTGGCCGATGTCGTCGATTTAGATGAACTCCAGACCGGCACACGCAGGGAAGGGATGTTTGGGGCGATTTACTGGTGGATGGTGAAACTTGGCCTTGCGGTTACGTCGCTCATCGCCGGGTTCTTGCTTAATGCCAGCGGTTTTAATGTTGAGTTGGGCCTTAATCAATCAGCCAGTGCTTTATTGAAGATGAGGCTCTTTGATATCGGCATTCCGATTGTAACTTCTCTTGCGGCAATCTTTATTATTATGACTTTCTCGATCACTGAAACTAGAGCCTATGATATTCGCGCGCAAGTTGAAAGACGAAGAGAAGAGAGGCGCAAGGAAGCAACCCGCATTGAGGAAGAAAGACGCGGAGAGGAAAGACGAAAAGATTAATGAAGTTAAGAGATGCGCTAGAAAATTATAGTTTTGTTCTGCCGGCGGTATTGATTTTTAGCCTGTTTTATATCGTTCCCTTGTTCTGGGTGCTGCAGCTTTCCATGTATCAGTGGGATGGGATCCTGCCTGACAAGGTCTTTGTGGGCTTCAGGAATTTTCTTGAGATCGCCCAGGATAAGATCTGGTGGAAGGCAATGTACCAGGCAGGCTATATTACGCTTATAGCGCTTACTTTTCAAAATGCCCTTGCATTGAGCCTGGCCTGGGCATGCGACAGGGATATAAAAGGAGGCAATATATACCGGGTGATATTTTATCTTCCGGTTGTTCTTTCAGAGGTAGTGGTAGGACTTGTCTGGAGATGGATATACGATGGAAATTACGGGCTTTTAAACCACTGGCTCGTAAATCTGGGATTGTCTCATTTGGTAAGGGACTGGCTCTCAGACCCAAAGACAGCGCTTATAAGTGTTGCCGTTATACACTGCTGGAAAGGTTTTGGCTGGGGTTTTATAATATTTCTGGCAGGACTGCAGACCATACCCAGGCAATTATATGAGGTTGCCAGAGTAGACGGAGCTAACTCGTGGCAGATGTTTCAGAAGGTAACCATGCCTTTAATGGTGCCTGTATTTATACTTGTTTCAATATTGACTATACTGGGCACAATGCAGGTATTTGTGCTCATACTGTCCATGACAGGCGGAGGCCCGGGGTATCATACGGAGGTTCCTGTAACAAGAATACTTGCTTCAATGGTAGGGTCATCCAGGTTCGGATACGCATGTAGCCAGGGTGTTATATTCGGCGGCATACTTCTGGCGGTCTCGTTTATGCAGATTCGCATGTCGAAATATATGCGCCAGGCGTAATTTAACCCATGTCCAAACCCGCATCGGACATGGGTTAACCAGTGTCCGATGCGGGTTTGGACAAAGCTGATAGCTATATTATGAGAGAGATAAGTGTTTATAAATTTGAAAGTTTTTGCAAAAATACGCTGATACATGTATTTTTGATCATTGTGGCGGCGAGCTGCCTTTTTCCGCTATTATGGATGGTAGGTTCCGCGCTAAAGACCCAGCAGACGGTGTTTTCCGACATGAGCATAATCCCCAGTCACCCGGTATGGATCAATTTTTATCATGCCTGGACAAAAGGCGGGTTTGGTATGTATTTTTTGAACAGTGTGTTCTATACAGTGACGGTTGTCTCGGGCATAGTTATAGTTTCCTCGCTGGCTGCTTTCGCGTTTTCACGCCTTAGCTTTCCCGGGAAAAATGTTATATTCTATATGTTTCTCGCGGCCATGATGATACCTCTTCCCGGAAGTTTTGTCCCGCTTTATATTTTAATGACAAAACTCCATATTGTGAATACAAGGATAGGATATATACTT
>JAHIRL010000024.1 GCA_018818755.1 Patescibacteria group bacterium | reverse complement strand
CGGTAGGCTATGGTTTTGCTGCTTTTGCAATTGCGGGAGTGCTTTTTTCTTTCTGGCCGATTTTTAAGGAAGAAATCAGATATGTTTTTGTTAAACCCCGGGAACAAATAAGCGGGTTTGGAGAACTAGTTTCTGAGGCAACAGCCGAAGAGGCGGATAAAATACGAGAAGAAACTTCTTCTTTGGGTCTTAATTCATATTTCTCTCTTTATATTCCCAAAACCGAAGCCAAAGCCAATATTATTCCCAATGTCGATCCGGGAAATGCCGAAGAGTATTTAGAAGCTTTAAAAGAAGGTGTTGCCCACGCCAAAGGAACCAACTTTCCGGGACAGGGCAGTACCGTTTATCTTTTTTCGCATTCTACAGACTCTCCTTTAAATTTTAACCGTTATAATGCTGTATTCTATCTTTTAGGGAAACTTGAAAAAGGAGACAGAATCTTCATGTATTTTCTTGATCATAGGTTCGTTTACAAGGTTGATGAAGTAGTTGTAACCGACGCAAAAGATACTAGTTGGTTTGAAAAAAGGGAAGGAAGCGAGCGGCTTGTGCTTCAGACCTGTGATCCGCCGGGAACAACTTTAAGACGTTTGCTTGTAATTGCCAGCCCCGCATATTAACTGTTGACACGCTTAATAGATGAGATATACTTAGTGCTGAAGTTGTTTATGGTTCTTCTTTAATTTTTCCGTAGCGTAATTTGATTTTTTAATTCTATGATTTCGAAAAAGACTACTTCCGAGGAAGATGTTAAAAGTTTAATCGGCTCTCCCGTTAATACAGGGGAGTTGTCTAGTGGGGCAAAAGATATTGCTGTAAGTCAACCACAGCCCCCCGTACCCTATTACAATGAAAGAACCATACCAGATGCTAATCTTCCTACAGAAACCGTTTCAGGGGTTTTAGATATTGCCAACGAAGGATCAGGTCTTTTAAGACCTAAATTTTCTGCAAGCGATAGAGACGTTTATATATCCTCATCCCAAATAAGAAGATTTAATCTTAGGGTTGGAGATAAAATTGAGGGACAGGCGCGCAGACCTAAAGAAAACGAAAGATATTGGGGACTATTGAAGGTTGAGAAAGTAAACGGAGAAGATGTCGAAAAAGTACCGGTAGACAGACCCAACTTCGATGATCTTTTGGTGGTTTACCCAGATACCCAGATAGATCTTACGACTGAAGCAGATGCTCTTACTACGCGTGTTATTGATTTGGTTTCTCCAATCGGTTTCGGACAGAGAGCTTTAATTGTTTCTCCTCCAAAGGCAGGAAAGACATGGCTTGTAAAAGATATTTTGACGGGAATTGCCAAGAATTATCCGGAGAACGGAAAAGGAAAGACAAGGAAGGTCCATATAATGGCGGTTTTGATAGGGGAAAGACCGGAAGAGGTAACGGATATTCTCAGAAGGATCGAGGATGTTACCGATGGTTTAGGTGATGTTGCGGCAAGTAATTTTGATGAACCGCCACAGGATCAGACAAGAGTTGGAGAGCTGGCGCTTGAAAGAGCCAAAAGATTGGTTGAGGCGGGACATGATGTTGTCATAATTCTTGATTCCATAACCCGTATGGCCAGGGCATATAATCTTGCTCTTCCCACATCGGGAAGGACTCTTTCGGGAGGATTTGATCCGATGGCGCTTTTTCCGGCAAAGAAATTTTTTGGAGCTGCCAGAAGAATTGAAAACGCAGGAAGTCTGACAATTATCGGAACCTGTCTTGTGGAAACCGGTTCCCGAATGGACGATCTTATATATGAGGAATTTAAGGGGACGGGAAATATGGAGCTTCACTTAACCAGAAAACTTGCTGATAGAAGGATTTTTCCGGCAATCGATGTATCAAAGAGCGGAACACGCCAAGAAGAGCTTCTTTATGGCAAAGACGTTCTGGAAAAAGTTCATACTTTAAGGAGAATGCTTGAAATGATATCCGAAGACGAGAGAACCGAAGCGCTTCTTGAAAGAATCAAAAAAACAAAGGACAACAAAGAATTTTTGCAAAGCCTCAAGACCGTTTAGTTTGACCCTCCATGTTTCATATGCTATCTTCAAGATTACCTTTGGAAGTATGCAAGATTACTACAAAAAACTTACAGAGTTAGCAAACGAAATTAAACTTTTTTATTCTGAACTGTTTATATTTATTGTTAGAAAGCTTCATCTTTCTTTTTGGAGATTTGAGAAGGGTAAGGGTTTCATGGTAGAAGCTCTTTACCGTCAAAGAGGAAAGTTTGCCAGACGCCTTGTTCATACCGGGATGGCTACTTTAGCCGGTCTTGGGATGATTATAGCGCCGATTGTTGCCAAAGAATTTCCCGGAAGAAGCATTAATCCCTGGGAAGTAAATACTCAACCTATGGTTCTTTCGGCATTTGCAGAAAACGCAGAGATGCAAACAACAATATCCGATGTTAGGGATAAAATTATTGAATATAAGGTTCAAAGCGGGGATACTCTCTCGACTGTTGCGGAAAAATTCGGAGTATCTCTTGAAACCATCCGTTGGCAAAACAGTTTAACCAAAGATACGATTAAGGAAGGCCAGATTTTGGAGATCTTACCCGTTACGGGAATATCCCATAAAGTAAAGAAAGGTGATACGGTTTATTCTATTGCGAAGATATATGATACATCCGCTCAGGCTGTTGTTGATTTTCCTTTTAATACGTTTTCAAATGATGAAACATTCGAACTTGCAATAGGGCAGGTAATAATAATTCCGGACGGAGTAATGCCCCAGGCACAGCCGACAACCAGAATCAGACAGATTACACCCAATGCAGGAACCGTTGTTGCCTCAGGTAACTTTGTTTGGCCGACATCAGGATCTATTACTCAAAGATTTGTCTGGTATCATAAAGGAATTGACATAGCCAATTCCTCAGGCTCGAATATCCTGGCAGCAGATTCCGGAACAGTGGTTACATCAGGTTGGAGTCCGTTTGGATACGGAAATCATGTAATTATCGATCATGGGAACGGCTACAGAACTCTATACGGCCATATGCAGGCTTTATATGTAACTGTTGGTCAAACAGTAAATAGGGGAGATAGAATTGGAAAAATGGGATCAACAGGAAGATCAACAGGAACTCATCTTCATTTTGAAGTTATATCAAATGGAGTTTACCTTAATCCTCTAAACGTACTTAAGTAGACCATCCTCTGGTATAATTGGTTTAAATTAAGGGCTCGTAGTTAAACGGTATATCGTACCCTTCGCATGGGTAAGTTGGCGGTTCGATTCCGCCCGAGTCCACAGAAATGTATTTTTTGAACTGCTTTCCTGTTTAGTTTTCATCTGGTGGGATATTTGTTTCATTACCTCTACCAAGACGTCTCTGTATACAATTAAAAACACGAATCCAACCCCCCGGTGTTGGAAAATACGAGTCTACATGGCCTTCTCCAACTACTGGTGTCCCTCCCTGTTCTAGCTGTCCAAGAGCCCACCAACTCCTTGTTTTTACAACAAAAACCCTTCTACCTCTTCTGTCTGTGGAAGTACCCAACACTTCGAAATCAGTACCCTCCGCCTCATTAATCCATTCGGGATTTTTATTCAGTTCTTCCAATACTTTCACTGCTTCTGGATCTATTTCCTTTCTACTTTTTTGCATATTCAAATTACCATTATTAAATATTTCTATTTTCTGCTTCTCGTGAATCACTCGCGAAGCTGCCGCTTTCCTCTTTTCACTTTTTACCACCCTATTTATTTCTTTGCGCTGGAGGGTATAATAAAAAACACTAATGATTCCCAACCCAATTGCTGTCAAACCCCCACAAAACTCCCAAGTATTAAGCTCCCGAGAGCCGGCCACCGGCTGAACAGCGACATTTTCCATATGATTTTGTTCGGAGGCAACACCTTTATTCATTATTGATTGACTAGAAGTTTGTCCAATAATGTTTCTAACAACACTATTTATCAAAACATCGGGTTCTACTAAAAATTCTCCATTTCCATAATTCAAAGGTATATTACCCTCGGGGTTCACTCTAAACGATAACACTCGGGAATATGAGCAGCGATCCGTTCCTTCAACATATGGTCTATGCCACAAAGACCTGTCTACACAATCAAGAATTTCTTCTTCAGGAACTCCTAAACTTCTAAATACTCCAGACAGATTGACCTCTTCCCCCTGTTGTAATTTTATTTCAAAATAATCACCTTCAAAGCTACATTCAAAAGGCTGACCAGGACACACAACCTCTTCCTCCCCATTACATGCCGACAATCCTACCAAAAAAAGTCCCAGAGGCAACAATCCCATAGCATGCCTCGGATTTACTTGCATCGGCCCAATCTCATTGTCTCCAATGGGAGAAATGACTGGGTTAGTTGCTTCAAAAGACCTACTTTCTGAATGTCTCTCCATATAAACATAGTAGCCTATATTATTTTAGTCATTTTTTCAAGTTTGTAAATGAATTATGCACTTTTGATAAAAATAACTCTTATCAACAAATTGAGGGAATTTAAAAATTTTTGCGTTTTTCTTTTCCACCTGACGGCGGTGTCCGAGCCAACTTTTGCGGAAGGCCAACGCGAAGCGGGGCCGGAGCTACGACGATACGTTTTTGAAATCAGTCCGAATTTGTTCGTAAAGAGTCCATAAGTTAGTTTATTCGGCTGCCGGAGGGTTGGCTTCAGTAGGAAGTTCTAAGGGAGGCTCTATAATTTGTTCCTGTTTTTGAGGCAGGTTTAGACTTTCACTTTCTTCAGATCCTTTTAGGGGAAGCCTCTTTTGCAGATTCTCTAATTCGGATTGGGCAATTTGATAATCCTGCGAATCTTTTTTGACTAGTAAAAGAACTATATTCATCTCATCAATTGCCTTAGATATTTCATTCTTCTGCTTGTATGCCGCAGCTAAATTGTAGTGGGCATTGGCAAAGTCGTTTTTAGCCATTGTTGCAAGCTGAAATGCGCTTATGGCTTCATCATATCTTCCCAAAGCATAATAGATTCCCCCCAAAGAAATTCTCAAGTTAGGGTTAACCGGATTAAGGGCAATCGCTTGTGTATATGTTTGAATGGCAAAATTGTCTGACCCTTGGGCGAATGGCATTATTGACCGGTATATATTTGCCAGGTTTTCCCAATTTCCCGTCCTTTGGGGATTTAAGGAAACTCCGTTTTTGGCTTCGGTTATTGCCTGCTGGATAAACTGGGTAATTACGTTTTTGTCATTATCACTAAGATCTTTTTTCTGGGCCACTGCCGATGCAAGAGCCATATCTATTTGAGAAAGAGACATATGATATTTGTCGGATTTTGGGTTTAAGCCTATTGCTTTTACAATAGAGTCGTAAGCAATCTTTCCATTATTGTCATTAACTGCGGTAAGAGCTTTTGTGAAATTGTATTCAGCGAGAGTTAGTTTGGATCCAAAAAACACTAGGGTTGAAATTAATGCGACAATAATTGCTGAAAGTACAATTGCCGGAAGCCTTGCCGCGATTTTGGAATCATTGATTGTTTTTAAATTGATATTCACGTCATGTTTGGAAGAAACAACAGACAGAAGCAGGAAGAAGGGAAATACTGTTGTCAAATATAAAGGAAAGAAGAAAAAGGATATTGTAATAAGTCCGAGAGACGTAAATACCCCCATATCAAAGGAAGAACCCGATAACCTTTTTGATAAATGTTTTCCGGCAAGTTTAAAAATCTGATAAAGAAGTAAAGCCAGAATAATAAAACCGACAATTCCGGTTTCGGTAAGGGAGGTTAACAAAAAACTTCTCGAAGTGGCAAATGCCAAATTCCAAGTGTCGGATAAATTTTCACTGACGGGTTTAAATCTATTGTAGGCCGTAATATAATTTCCCGGACCTATTCCCAAAAAAGGACTATCTTTTAAAGTATCTACGGAAACTGCCCACGATGTTTTAAATGAAGGAAGAATAAATGCACTCGGTTTTCCCGGAAGAATATTGTAGACGGAAAGGGATGCCGAAAGAATAACAACAGCGACAGATATTCCCCAAAATATCTTTTTTACCAAATCCTTACCCTTAAGAAGAAGAGAAATTCCCAAAGGAATGGCTGAAATCAAAAATATTGCTTCAGGGAGTTTTCCTCCAAGAAGTGAAAAAGCGGAGCTTTTAAAATAAACCGGGATTCCCGGAATTTTGGCAAAAATGCCAGAGACAAAAAGCAGGGAAGCGACGGATAGTAAAATAGCCGAACTAAAAATGGTTGTAATAAGTGTTTTTTTATGGTCCGCAAAAAGACTTGCAGACAAATGGAAATAGATGGCACCTAAAACAATAATCAGAGCTTTTCCCGGAATAAAGAAGGCATCAAGTTTATTGGGAGTTTTAATAAGCGCAGATGCTATATAGGCAAGCGCTAAAAGCATTACGAGAATATCAAAGTTGGTTGTTTTAAAATTTAAACTTCCCCTAACCGCAATTTTTATAGAACAGACCAAAAAAGTAAGTAGGGCAAAAAACGAAAGCAATAGTATTTTGGGAATTTCGAATGCTGAAAAAATACCGGGCCAGAAAAATAACGGTAATAAAACTACACCTATAATCAAAAGCGCTCTTTCTGTCTTTTCCATAATACTATTATACGTACATAATTTAGATATTTATTAGATTCATGTCAAGAGTCATTTAGAACATTAAGTAACATAGTATATAAAAGTATGTCCTTTGATATATTTAAGTATCATATACAATAAACTATTGCTGGTTTTGAACTTGTACCACCCACCAGTTAAAAGTAACTTCAATGTTGAGCGGGTTTACAAATCCGACTACAAATTTACCCAACTCTTTGTTTTTTACGTAAAGCACATTGTTTTGCGTCTCGGATGTGGGGGTGACATATATTAGGGTATTATCCAAAATATTTTGATTGTTGATTATAATTTCGGAAATGTCCACAGGAACGGTTGCTGTTCCGATCATGGCGTTGGAATTTATTTCATTTCCGTTTATTACTGCCGATTGTGTTGCGATGGAATTGGCAATAACCAAATTTCCGGTTGTAAGTTTATCAAATTCGGCTTCAGGAGATTTAATCTTTCCGGCAACATACAGGTTTGCATTTATAGTTACGTCTCCGTTTGTTTCGATCTTGAATTTACCTGCCATAATCTCTACAGGTGCCATTGCCAATGACTGAAGAGAAAGAGGAGAGGTAAGCGTATTGATTTGGGATCCCTGAATTACCATATCCATTCCCAGAGATAGGGAATTTGAGACAGAGAGGGAATTTACAGCAGCTTGATTTGTGACATATAAATCTGTTGTCGAAAGGCTTTCAAACAATTGGGCGGAATCTGTTGCGGTATTTATGTTCCAAGTTGCTGTTTGGGCCAAAAGACCCTGGTCTTGTTGTACTTGTCTCAGAAGTTCCTGTATTTTATCAAGGTCCGGTGAGACTATACTTTCGGCGTACAGCTCTCCGCTTATGGAAGCGTTCTTAAATTCTGCAGATCCGCTTGAATCGATGGATGCAACCTCTTCTCCTAAAATATTTTGAATAGAAAGTTTACCTGATGGAGTTGCTTCTGATCCTAATTTAACATTAATGTCGGAACTATCAGCAAGGGGTGATATTAAATTGGTTTGAACAACGGGGGATACGAGCCCGTTATTTATTAGAAGATTATCAACCACTCCCTGGAAAGCCAGGAATGATTCGGTTGCCAGAGACTTGGTTTCAACAGCTCCCGCTTGAATTTCGGCTGCTATAATTTTTGCAAAAGCCCCGGCGGTCTCTAAAGCTTCCTGGCTGGTTTTATTAATCAATTCCCAGGTATTACTAATTAGGTTTTTAATAATTTCGTATTCATCAATGTCGGCTAGAAATGTATTCCTGGCTGAAGAGTTATTAACAATTACCAACAAACTTTCTCCTTTAGTAGGATTCCAATCGTGAGAAGCTTTGGCAACAACAATATCTCCAAATCCTGCTTTTCTGGCATACCCCGATTTGTCTGAGGATGTTATTGCGTCACCGGTTGTGATTGCGGGGGAATCAGGATCAATTTTAACAGGCACTCTTCCTGCCAGGGCCAATAGTCGTCTGTTTTCGGCTTCAATTCCCAGAGTTTGTCCTGCCTTGGTTGAAATAATACCCAGTAGGTTTCGATCGCTTCTGCCCTCTGCTTTCTTCAAAATTGGTACTCCGAATTCGTCAAGTTTTCCTGTCAAAGAAACTAAATCACCGGGTCCTATGGTTTGATCATCGACTGTGTACCATTCTGCAAGGTCAGCGCCAAAGACAATGGCATCCAGCCGCAGTTCCTGAGCACTGCCACTGTAGTTGTAGAGCCGGACGGTATTGGCATCAGTCTGAACGGTCTTAAAGCCATTATTGTAGGAGAGAGAGACGTTTTCCAACTGCGGTTGGTAACTGGTGTCGGTAGTCGTAAAGATAGTCCGGTATTGGAAGTAGTTATTGGGAGTAGAAACAATGGGTGTACCACCACTTGTAGTCATGGCTTTTTCAACCCGGACATTGTCAATATAGATAGTGTTGGAAGCAGCCACTAAATTAGTGAGGCGAAGTTTGGTAATACCATCCCGACTGCCGGCAGCAATGTCAGATAAATCCCAATATACTTTTTGCCAAGTATTGGCAGCGTCAACAGTAATAATTTCGGTTTGTTCGGTAGCAGCGGCTTCTCCCATACCCATTTGCAGAACATTACCTGTTTGGGAAGATCTAACCCAGAAAGTAAGATAGTCGTAATTGGAAAGATTGGTGCTGGAGATAGTGGCTCCGGCATAACCCCCATTGGTACTGGATGTAATTTTAGTGATATTGGTAGCAGTTGCCTCATCTTCGTCTTCAAAATAATCAATGTTGCGGGTAACATCTCCCTCTGCCACAACAGCATTAGTACCAACCCAATCGGTATGGGTATCTGCAGTTTGCAGAGTCAGATAGTTGGTACCATTAACCATAGGCCGCCAAACTTCCCAAGTTCCATCGGTTGGGGTAGTGGTGTTGCCGCTTCTGGTTTGAAAAGAAACTTTAGCATTGGCAACCGTAGCCGTTTCCCAACGCAAATCACTCAAAGAGATAGCATTGGGAGTGTTGATGACAGCAGAGTGATAGAGGCCATAGGGGTAGTAGGGTTGAGAAGTATATGTAGGAGTAGGGGATGAAGCAGAACCAGAGTAGGAAGTGGTGTAGTAGATGGCCGTTCTTCCCGATCCTCCCGTTCCTCCGCTATATGTACCAGAACCACCAGTTCCTCCAGTAGCACTCAATAAGTTGGTACCAAGTGTTAGTGTATTTGCTCTTAATGCCACAGATCCTCCTGCACCGCCTCCACCTCCACCCCCACAGCCATCACTTCCCGCTGATCCGTTTGAGGAATTTGACTGCACTGCTCCAGAAATTGTGATCGAATTAGCAGATATATTGATTATTCCGCCACCAGTTCCTCCAGCACCTCCTGATGATCCAGAACCACCACCTGCGCCTCCACCGGATCCTAAAAACATTTTAGACAATGTGCTTTCACCTAATGTACCTCCTCCACCTCCACCTCCACCATTTGCTGTGGTGCCGCCATTACCTCCTGATCCAGAACTATTTGTGCCGCCATTACCTCCAGCAACATTTCCTCCACCTCCAGTACCAGCAGAACCATATCCGGCTCCTCCACCTCCGGCTCCACAACCTCCGACTACGCCATTGCCACCCTGACCACCTGCTCCGCCTGCTCCACCGGAAGTAGAAGAACCTGCCGCTCCTAAACCATTAGTATCGGATCCACCTCCACCACCTCCACAATATCCAAGACCTCCGTTACCTGTTATTCTGACCCCGCCTCCACCTCCTGCACCGGTTCCACCAGCAGAAGCACCACCTATACCACAAATACCGGCACCACCAATTCTTTGAGTAGCTCCTCCGGCATATCCGCTTGTGTTGGCATTTATAATTCCGCTGACGCTAACGGCCCCGTTTGCTCTAAAAAACATTACCCCGCCTTTGGTGCCATTCCAGGCAGTGGGGTAGAAATTGATACTACTATTGACAGTAACATTGGTGTAATTGGGAACGCGTTGCAACATGACTCGTTGTGTGCCGGCTGTAGTTCCCAGGTTAGTATCGTCGGTGGAATTGTTACCGTAATATTTGGTCTTGGCGGTAGTAAAAGTAATTGTATTGGTGGAAATTGATTGAATTCGAAGGGTTTCGTAATTTCCTGCGTTGACAAAAGCGGCATTAGTGGCCTGGAGGTTTATAAGGAGGATTTCATCTCCAACAGCAAGACAACCAGTTGAAGGAGTAGTCGAAAGAACAGCAGTGGTGGAAGTTAAGGTGGTAACTGAGTAATTGACAGCGTCACCACCATCGGCACATGAACGTGCGGAAATCAAACTAGTGGTGTTAATACTGGTATTAGAGCTGACTGTGATGGCGCCATCAGCGCCAGTGCCTACGTCAACTGAAGGGGCAAGCTCAACATTAGTGAGTCTTGTTTGTGTTCTGATTTTGGATGATGAATCATCAAATTGATTTTGCAGGTTTTGAGTAATGGTGACGGATTTGTCGGTAATTTTATCCCAAAGCCCGGTTAAGGTGTTTTTAACCCAGCCGACCAAGGTGAGATCATTGGTATTTTGGTTGTGGGCAACTTCAACGTAACTGGTGTTGGCTACACTGGCGTTGGTAACGGTGTATTTAGTCATGTCCAGGGCAATCCGATGCCAGGCCGCATCACTGCCATATAAGAAGAGATGATCGGTGGAAGCACTTCCCGCAGAATCATTGTCATAAAAGATTGTTCCTTCTGTTGTGTTGGTGGTAGAGGAGATATCACTTGCAAGAGTAATTGCTCCATCCTTATGAATAGTAAATTTAGTTGTTCCGGAGCTTGATGCTGTAAAAATATCTCCGCCTTTTGTTTGATCAACCATCAAGGCAGCTATTCCATTATTTGTTGCATTCTGTACAAGCCAGCTTCCGTAGCTTAGAGTGTTATAGCTGTTTATTGCTGCAGGGTCTGTTGCCAAAGATATTGCTCCTGTCGAAACTCCTCCTACCGTGTTATATATGTTTCTTCCGGTAAGATATAATCCTCCCTTTAATTCCAAATCTCCCCCGATGAATAAATCATTATCGGCCGCGATGGCAGTTGAGGACGGTGTGTCGGTTGCATTTGCAAAGGCATTGTAGGCAACATTTATCAAACCGCCGATATTTAAAGTGGCGGTATCGGCAAAGATAACCTGCCCCCCAGTTGGAGTTATTGTTAAATCGCCGGAGGAAGAGATACTAAAGTCAGAGTAATTAGCAGCTGATCCATCACTATCATTATATGTCAGACGTAAATTATTCCCTGTTGCTGAATTAATTTCTAAGGCTTTGTCAGGGGCAGTAGTGCCAATGCCGACGTTGCCGCCCACAAAAGTAGCTAGAGCAGAAGTTTGAGTACCATTTCCTGTAACTGCAAGTTGCGTTCTATCAGCACTACCTACTATTGAAAGTTGGTCTCCTAGTCTGTTTAATCCCGCATTGGTGTAGATGGCGTAGTTTGTGGTAGCTTTGTTTCTTGCTTCCACATAAATACCATAATCTACATCTAAAGTACCAGTTAGTGTGGCAGGTTGAGCTGCATAAAAACTAGCGTGAGTACTTGTCCCTGCTTCTGCTCCGATAGTTAATCCATTTGCTCCTGAAGCAACACCTACTGCCCACTTACTACCAATTATCGTAATTGTAGGTAGGAAGTACCCACCATACACATGTTGTGCAGAACTTGTCAGAGTTGGTTGAAAATTAAGAGCAAATATATAACTTGAACCGCTAACTGTATTACTTATTTTCATAGAAGCATCGCCTACAGCAGAATTGCCAATTCCGAATCCGCCAACACCATTAACAAACCCCAAAACCGTTCCACTGCTATTCTGCCACTCCTGAAGATTGGCGGTTTGGGTAGCCATTCCCTTAACAATCAAACCTTTTACATCCGTAACTGTATCTATTTGCAGTTTCGCCCCCGGACTGGTCGTCCCGATGCCGACGTTGGCGTTGGAGAAGTAGAAAGAGTCATTGGTGTTAAAGCCGAACTCTCCTGCATCTGCATCTGTCGCCTCAAAGTTAAAAGTAGGATTGGCAGAGTTGTCATACCCAAAGTAAAAGTTACCAGCTGATTCATCAATGCCGAACATGGAAGCGGCCAAAGTTGATCCACCGACTGCAAAATCACTGGTTGCGCTAGTTGGGTAGATTACTCCTGACCCCAAAGTCCACATTGATCCGGCGCCGCCTGTTGCAAGAGCAATATCTAAATCATTCAACACTCCCTGTACTGTTGTTGAAGCTGAATTATCAAACTCGTCATATGTCCCAACTAAGTATGCACCAGAGTCATTGGCTGCTGTTATCTCTCCCAAACTAGTTGTCCCGCCAATAATTAAGTTAGTAGCAGCTGTAATTCCCAGATCGCCAGCTGTTGTTATGTTCCCACTTGATCCAGTAATTGACCAGTTTGTACCAGTTAAGTCGTTTGCTCCTGCCAAAAGAGCTGTTACAATTTCTGCGTCTGAGACGTCAATCGCCGTTGTTATGGTTCCTGCTTCAGAAATAATTTCAAGAGCGGTTGTAACGGCTTCTGTTGTATCAGCGTTATTTAAAACAAGAAGCCTTTCAGTTGCTGTTGAACCGACAGCGTTATTGTTCTGAAGAACCAAAAGTCTTTGTATGTTTGCGTCTGTTGTTGCGTCGTTTGTTAACGTAAGGCTAAAAGCATCTAACGCGGTAGCGGTGTCTGCTGTATTCCATGTAAAGATTGAAGTGTATTCAGCCATGGCTAGGGAAAGGTTGCCAGTTGGATCAAGAAGGGCGCTCCAAAGTGATGAACCTCCTCCGCCTCCGTCAAGACCTTCCCAGGTGTTTCCTGCATGACAAACTGAGACTGTGTCATCAAAGGCGTTATAGTAAATGTCTCCTTCAGAACAGGTTGCGGGGTCCCCGGTATCCGATTTTCCTTTTAAGTTCCAAAAGACATAATCTCCCTGATCTTTGACTGCAGCTAATGAGTTTGTTCCGTCCCTAAAGTTAATTGTTCCGGTATTTCCGACATCAATATTTAAGGTTGTTGCCGTTGTTGTAATATCCCCACCGTTAACAGCTAAGTCGCCCGTAACTATGGTTGAGGTATTATTAATGGTCGTGGTTCCTGTTGCAGCGCCGAGCAAAAGCGAGGTGGCCACTCCACCCAAGGATAATGTTGTTACAGTTGTGTTAAAAATTGTTGCCGTGGTTGTAATTGAAGTTATATCAGCTGAAGTTGCACCGTTTACTGCTAAATCCGCTGTAATTGCTACATCTCCACCGGTTGGAGCAATTGTTAAATCTCCATTTAAATCAACCGTGAAGCTTGAGTAGACAGTTCCGTCGGCATAGGTAAGCCTTAGTTGTTCTGTTGTCGAGAGTGAATCAAGTTTTGCATCAGGTCCATTGGTTCCAATTCCCACTTTATCTACTCCTGCATCGGCAAAGATTAAATTAGCATCACCATTTCCTTCAACTCTAAAATCATAATCAGCACTATCTTGATTAAAGACTACTCCTGCATAGAAGAAAACATCAGTATATTGAAACTTTACGGGGATTCTATCTGCTATTTTGAAATCAAGAGTTCCTGCGGATTGCAGCTCAATTGTGTTATCTGCAGACGATTTGATATAACCATCATCAACAAAAATTAACTGATTACCAATGCTTGTTAATTTAATAT
>JAHIRL010000001.1 GCA_018818755.1 Patescibacteria group bacterium | reverse complement strand
TGATAACCAATCTTAAATCCCGCATCCTTAAGCAGTAAAGTGGCCCCACGCACATTCTCCATCGTATGTCCCCGCCGTGTCAATTTTTGCACAGAATCAAAAGTAGTCTGCACACCCATTTCCACCTTTGTAACCCCCAGTTTTCGCAACCTTCGTACTTCATCTTCATTTACCTGATCCGGCCTAGTTTCAACATTTATCCCAATACAGCGCACATCCGCAGTTTCATTCACTCTCACCACATCAGAAAAGCTCCCCCGTGCCCCCAAGGGCTTAACTATGACAGTATTCACCTCGTCAACCCCATAACTACTTTTAAGTTTACTGTGCCTCGTAACATTTTCCATCTTATCTCCACATTTTTTAACCTGAACCCCAAACTCATTCATCGCCAACAAGCATTGACCAACAAACCAAGTCTGATATCTCCGCGAATAAACACTCCAAGTTCCTCCAATAATTCTCAACTCAACTTTGGAAATTTCATGTCCCGTCATTTGCAGAGCCTTAAGCCGAACAAAAACCTGAGTGTAAGGATTAAACCTCTGGCGAAAAGCTCTCTGAGCCGCAGGTTGAGAGGCTAAATAACTTTTTGGCATCCTCTCATCCGTAGGACAATAAACACAGCCCCCCGGACAAGGCCAAGGCTTGGTTAAAACAGTAACTGGCGCAACACCACTTTGAGTACGGACGCCTCGCTTCTGAATCAATCTCACAAAATCCAAATTCTCCGCAATCTTCCCCTCTTCAATCAAATCATTATAAGCCTTAATCAGATAAAGATTATGAAAAATCACCCCCTTATTCTCCTTAACAATCCCATTTCTAAACTTCTCAAACTCCCTCCGATCTTCAAATTTCTCCAAAACTCCACGCAAAACAATCTCTCGTGCCAAATCCTGATTTTTACTCAAATCCAAGTTTGAAAAATCCATAAACAAGTGATTAACCCGACCAATATTACACTAAAACAAAATTTTAATATATAATCACAGCCATGCAGTACAAAAAAGCCCAAACACAACTCGCAAAAACTGTTGAAGATTACAATAATATCTCACAAGAGTTTAATACGACACGCCAGTATAGCTGGAAGGAATTCGAACTATTCCTACCACACATAAAAGGAAAATCCTTAGCAGATTTAGGCTGTGGCAACGGCAGGTTTTTCAAATTTATTCAGGAGAAAAAACCAGAACTGATATACACAGGAATAGACAACTCCCCCGCCCTTATAAACTACGCCAAAAAACAAAACCCAAAAGCAAATTTCCAGCTAGGAAACCTTCAAAACATCCCTCTTACCGATAATTCACAAAACACAGCAGTAAGCATAGCCTCCTTCCATCATCTCCCTCACCCAAAAATGCGCCAAAAAGCATTGCAAGAAATACACAGAATCCTCGCAAAGGATGGCATTTTAATAATAAGTGTTTGGAATCTTTTTCAGCCCAAATACAAAAAATACATTTGGCAAGCCAGATTGCGCACGCTATTATCACTAGGGCAATATCACCCACGAGACACATTTATACCATGGGCAAAAACCGGGATAAAAAGGTACTATTATGCATTCAAAGAACAAGAACTAAGAAACCTACTCTCAAAAGCAGGATTTAAAATACTAGAATCCCACATAGATAGAAATATCCTTATTATATGCCAGAAAAAATAAAAGTTTTAAAAATCAGATTCGACTCAATAACACTCGATGAAGCCAGCAACAAAGCTCTAAAACTGGCCAGCGATGGAAAACAGCACTTTTTAGCCACACCAAATCCGGAATTTCTACTGGAAGGGCTAAAAAACAACAAATTCCAAAAAATTCTCAATCAAACAGATATCAATATTCCCGACGGAATAGGAATCCTCTGGGCCAGCGCTTTCCAGGAGTCGGCCCGAAAATCTCAATCCAAATCAACAAAAATCATAAAGTTCTTATTCTTTTCAGGATGCGTAGTATTTTGGCCAAAGCGTATTCGGAAAATTTTGCCCAATCGCGTAACCGGAGTTGATCTAACCGAACACATTTGCAAAGAAGCGGCCAAAACCGGACATAAGGTGTTTTTGCTGGGAGGCTGGGAAGAAGTTGGCCAAAAAGTAAAAAAAATCCTTGAGGCAAAATACCCAGGCTTGGTTATTAGCGGCACATACAGCGGCACACCATCGGTAGAAGAAGAAAAAGGAATAAGAGACCGCATCTCAAAATCCAAAGCAGACATCCTCTTTGTGGCCTACGGAGCACCGAGTCAAGAATTTTGGATCTATAGAAACCTCAAACATCTAAAGAACATCAAACTGGCAATGGGCATTGGGGGAACCTTCAATTTTATTGCAGGCAAAAGAAAACGAGCCCCAAAAATCATTCAACAATTCGGCCTGGAATGGCTTTTCAGATTGATCCAAGAACCCTCAAGAATCCTGCGCATATACAACGCAACTATAAAATTCCCCCTAACAATTCTAAAAGAAGAACTCAAAAGATAATTATTTCTTTTTCTTAGCCTTCATTTTTGCATCAATCGCAGATTCTATATAAGGCTTAGCTTTTTCAACAAGATAATCAACCGCCCTTAAAGGCTGGATAATTGTACCGTGCACCCGGGTAACAACCTCCTCAACCTCATCGACAACTTTAGAAACATCACGCAAAATTAAAATCGCATAAAAAATCAACATAGCCAAAAAAATCACTAAAACAATAAAACCAACAGCAAGCGACATATTGAGGATATCTCCCGAGGTTGCAAACATAGAAATAAGGTTAAGTTACTAATATATTCTAACACATTTTCTTCTATCCCTCCAGGTTTTTCTTGATCAAATCATTCACAATTTGTGGATTTGCCTGCCCCTTCATCTCCTTCATAACCAAGCCAACCAAAAAACCTATTGCTCGATCTTTCCCAGATTTTATATCTTCAACAGATTGCGGATTAGCATCAATTACACTCTTGCAAACCTCCTCAATCACCCCACTATCACTCACCTGCTTTAAGCCCTTTTCCTCAACAATCTCCTTAGCAGATTTTCCATCAACATACATCTCTTCAAAAACCTCCCCCTTCGCCAAATTATTAGAAATTTCCCCATCCTTCACAAGATTTATCAGCCCCGCCATCATTTCGGCGCTAACCTTCTGCTCATCCACAGAAATCAACTCCTCCCGCAAGTGTTTCATCAAAACGGTATTTATAAAAGAAACAGCCCTTTTAAAATCGCCCGTTTTCGCAACAACTTCCTCAAAATACAAAGCCAATTTTAAATCCGAACTCAAAATCCGAGCATCATCATCAAGCAAACCCATTTCCTCAACATAACGCCGCTTCTTGAGATTAGGCAACTCCGGAATTTCTTTCTTAAACTTTTCAACCATCTTCTGATCAATTTCAAGCGGCGGAATATCCGGCTCAGGAAAATATCTATAATCATCGCTCTCCTCCTTATCCCTCATGAAAAAAGTCTCACCCTTTTCATCATTCCAACCCACAGTTATTTGCCCTTTCATAGGACCTCCAGACTTTTCCCACTCTTTTTTTTGTCGACTAATTTCATAACTAATTGCACCCTCCAAAGCTTTAAAAGAATTCAAATTTTTAATTTCTGCACGCGGATACAATTTATCCTCACCTACCGGCCTAATGGAAACACTCGCATCAAAACGCATCATCCCTTTTTCCATATCCGCTTCACTACTATCAACATAACGCACTATTTTCTGAACCTCCCGAGCATAAGCCGAAGCTTCAACAGCACTATGCATATCGGGCTCAGAAACAATCTCCATCAAAGGAGTACCTGATCTACTAAAATCTACCAAAGTACCACCACTTACATGGGTCAATTTCCCCGCATCATCCTCAAGATGCAAACGCGTGACCCCGACACGCAAATCCCTAAACTTACCATTATCAAGATATTCAACATCTACATAACCATCAATCGATACCGGCTCGTCAAACTGAGAAATCTGAAAACCCTTGGGACTATCCGGATAAAAATAGTTCTTACGATCAAACTTACAATATTCAGGAATTTTACAATTAAGAGCAAGAGCGGCCCTAATTCCCTTTTCAACAGCATTCTTATTTAAGACCGGAAGTTGACCCGGAAACCCCATACAAACAGGGCAAGTATTTATATTCGGTTCCTTATCAAAAGAATCATTATTACACCGACAAAACATTTTTGTCTCAGTCGAAATCTGCGCATGAATTTCCAAACCGATAACTGCTTCAAATTCCATATTTCAAATTAAAGATGAGCCAATTCTTGCAAAATTTCCAGCTTTTTGCAAGGAAAGCAAAGCAGTTATAATTTTGAGCCTAAATCATTTAAAGCCCGTTTAAAGTAAGCCAAAGCGAGCTTTGCCTCAGCCACATCAACCCCACCACTCAACTCATGTGCATAGCGATTTCGCAACTTATGGGCAATCCAAACTTTATTGAGATCAGAAAATCGAGGCCCAGCTTTTTTCAACATCTCACCAACATTACCAACAAACCCATTTCGCTTAAGTACATAATCCAGCAATTTGTCAGCATCGATAATTGCCTGAACAGGATTATTCCCAAAAATATCAATAATTCGAATCCAATGAGACTTAATATAGTTCAATTCCTGTAAACTCAGATTTTTGCGACGAGCCTGAGCTACAACAACAAAAACAACCAAGAACAAAGTCACAACAACAAAACCCAATAAAACTATCACTCCAATATTCATAACTATTTTTTAATTTTTTTATTCTGGATATGGTAAGCGATCATCTCTGAAAGCATATCCTTAAGCGCACTATGGTCGCGGTAACTTTTCTCAGTTACAAATCGCTCCTGATATTTCATAATCATTCTTTCCACCTGCTTGGGAGCCGCCGCCTCCTTCAAAATAACAGAAGTTTGCGCCCCCATTTTATCAATTGTAATATCCCCATAGTTCAAAATAGTAGGAATAAAACCCTTAACAGTATAAGAAATTCCCTCAATCATATGATACTCAATTCGAGTCGAAGTTTTATCGAAAAGTCCGTTTTTCTCAATATCAAGTATCCCAAAATTTGTCAAAAGCCAAGCATCATAATACCAGTCGATAAAATGATAAAGCATTCCAGCAAATCCAACAGTGAGCCAAATTCCAGCAATAAGGAAAGAATTTGGAAATAAAATCAAAAAGAACAGTGGCATAAAAAGCCCAAAGAACAATGTC
>JAHIRL010000023.1 GCA_018818755.1 Patescibacteria group bacterium | reverse complement strand
CGATTGGGTCTATTTCAAGTTCACCCGCATGCAAAAGTTCTTTGATTTTTTTGTCTGAAAGAATCATGAATGAGTATTTATGCCCACTTATGTTTTATAGGATTTTGAAGGAAGGGGTCAAGAAAAATCCTCACTAATCAGCTTGCCGAGTAGCTCTAAGAATTGCGCGTCAATGTTTGGGGCAGCGATAGTTCTGTGGAATTTCCCTTTGACGAAAACCTGAGCGAGATCTTTCTCGCGCTTACCGGGGAGAGCTATTGCAATATCGGCATGGGAGGCTTCGCCGGGGCCGTTTACCACGCAGCCCATTACAGCAACTTTTATTGGGGCTTGGGGGTGATTGGTGGCGAGGTATTTGTCGACTTTTTGGGCAAGAGATTGATAGAGGTCGTTGGCGGTACGGCCACATCCGGGGCAGCTGGTTACGCTTGGGCCGTAACTGCGGAAACCCATTTCCTGAAGAAGGATGCGGCAGGCTTGCACTTCTGCTGTGCGGGGTGCGCCTGGGGCTGGGGTGATGGAGATGCGGATGGTTGAACCGAGGCCTTTTTGAAGGAGTGGGGCGAGGGCGGCTGTGCTGGCGATGAGGCCTTTTGCGCCTGAGCCGGCTTCTGTTAGGCCGAGGTGGAGGATGTATGGATGGTGTGCGGTTTTTTTGGCGAGCAGTTCGTAAGCGGCGATCATATCCTGAACTTCGGACATCTTTACACTTAGGACGATGTTTTTGTGTGGTAGCCCGAGTTTTTCTGCTCTCTTGGCGGAGTTTATTGTACTTTTAACTAAGGTTTCTATGATTAGTTGGCGGTCTGGTTTTGGGCGGGCTAGTTTTGCGTTTTTTTCGATCTCACGATTTAGTAGTTCGCGGTCGATCGACCCCCAATTCCCACCGATCCTCACAGCTTTTTTGTTTGCGATTGCTACGCGGATGAAGGAGTCGAAATTTTCATCGTGGGCGCGGCCGTATCCAACATTTCCAGGGTTGATGCGATATTTGTCCAGGGATGCGGCGCATTCTGGGTATTGTGTGAGAAGTCTGTGACCGTTGAAGTGGAAGTCCCCTATTATTGGTAGGTCTTCGTATCCATTTTTGTTTAAGATCTCGCGAATCTCTGGCACGGCTTGAGCGGCTTCGTCTGTATCCACGGTAAATCTCACAAGTTCAGATCCGGCATCTGCAAGTTCCATGCACTGGGCGGCTGTAATTTTCGCGTCCGCGGTTTCCGTGTTGGTCATGGATTGGATGCGGATGGGCGAAGAGCCTCCGAGAGTGAGTTGTCCGATTTTTGTGTGGGGGGATTTCATGGGCTTATACTAGGCTAAAACCCCAATAAGTCAAGAACTGCCTTCTCTGTCTGCCTGTTCTGACCTTGAAACGGGAAGTTGTGCATTTGGAGGGCAGGGTTGAAGTTGATTTCGATGATGGCGTAGGAGCGCATATCTTTTGGGATGATCATGTCTATGCCGCAGATTTCGGCGGGCACGGCGCGGGCGGCTTGGAGGGCGATCTTTTTGAAGCGGGCGGGCATCTGGTCGGTGAAGTCGATGGGGTCGCCGCCGTTGTGGAGGTTACTGGTATGGTGAAGGTAGATTTTTTTATTGCGGGGTAGGACTGTGGACCAAGTTAGTTTTTGATCTGCAAGCATTTTTGTTTCTTCTTTTCCTGTGCGGATGATGTAGCCGGTAGAGTTTTTGAAGTTCTCGGGGATTTCGTTTTTGATTTTCACTAGTTGGCGGATAGTGTGTTTGCCGTCCCCCACTACATTGGCGGGATCGCGGTGGATCACATAAACTTTTTCTCCAATAACTAGGAAGCGATATTCTTTACCTTCAATGAATTCTTCCACAACAATGGTTTTGCTGTGGGCGTGGGCTTCTTGGACTGCTTTGGTAAAAATTTCCGGGGATTTTTTAGGAACAATGCTAATGCCAATGCCAAAGTTTGTGGATGTTGGTTTTACCACGACAGCTTTGTCTTGAAATTTTGGGTAATCGAGATGGGAGTACTCTTCGGGCACTCGTAGGCCGACTTCGCGCAGAACTACTTTGGAAACCAGTTTGTTTTCCATAATCAAATAAGCCATGTATGAATCGAGGCGGGTTTTGTTCGCTTGCTTAATATATTCAATTTTGCGGCCCTTCTTTAATCGGATAAAATTCTCTCCCCTATCCAACACTTCCACTTCCACCCCGCGCTTCAGGGCTTCCTTCATCACTAATTGAGTGGAGCCTTCCATATCTTCGTAGCCGGGGAGGAACATCTCGGAATTTATTTGGGAGAGGCGGGCGGCTTCTTCGAGTTGAGAATTTGCGGGGAGATTACTGAGCGATTTTTTGTGTTGATGAGCAAGAGAAATTCCAAGTTTAAGAAAGTCTTCTTTAGCAATGCAAGCGGCTGATTTAGCTTGGCAATCGTGAAAACATTGGTCGCAGGCGTAGCGGCCGATTTTTTTGATTTCACGGATGATGGGGGCGGCTTTCTCTTGAAGCTTAAGCTTGCGGTCGCGGCCTTGGAGGGAGACTTTGTTTTGCTCTTTGAGAATGCTTTGATATTCGGCGGGGCTTAGCGGTGGACTTGGGGTAAATAAGCAATATAGAAGGAGATTTTTGAGGAAGCAGATTTGTTTTGTGTTGATTCCAATTGCGCAGAAAGGGTTGAGGTCGAGAGCGCGCAGTTCGAGGTAGGCCACTTTCCCGTCGCGCATTTTGGGGCGAATTACCGAATAAAATTCTGCGGGAGCTTGAATAATTTTTTGATTGATCAGTTTTTGGATGGAGGCTTCGTATTCGCTTATACTATTGAAATTTACATACTTTTGAGATTGGATGCGGCCCATGTATCCGTATTCGCTGGTGCGATAGCTA
The DNA here is from genome assembly GCA_018818755.1 of Patescibacteria group bacterium. Taxonomy (GTDB): domain Bacteria; phylum Patescibacteriota; class Gracilibacteria; order UBA1369; family LOWO2-01-FULL-3; genus JAHIRL01. The sequence continues at coordinate 2,251 of JAHIRL010000023.1, read as the reverse complement.
ACCGCGAAAGGTGTTTGAGACTGTTTGCGGAAACTTTTGTGATATGTGGGGGCGGCTCCGAAAAGATGGATGTTTAGCCAATGGTGGCGGAGAAGGTTTCGAGCGATGTGGAAGTATATTTCCGAAGGGTCGCGGTCGAGGGCTTTGAGAAATTTGGGGCCGAGGGAAAAGTTGTAATGGGTGCCGGAAATTGTTTGCATGCGAGGGCCGTAGCTTTTGGCGAGGTTTTTGCGGTAAGTGTTTTTTTCTTGCCCGATCGGTGAGATTCCAAAATCTGCAATGGGGATGTCTTTGTCTTTTGCGGGGAGAATGGCGGGCATACTAAAGGGCCAGAGCAGTTCGTCTTTGGGGAGGTGTTTGTATGTGAAGCTGTGGAGATCGCGCAGAAAATTGAAGGCCTTGGTGGGAGTGTCGAAGACAGGGGTGATCATCTCGATTTGGGCTTCACTGAAGTCTAGGGTGATGTAGGGATTGAGGAGTGGATCGCCGAGTTCTTTGGGGTGCGGGGTTTGGGAGATGCGGCCCTTTTGATCGATGCGCAAACATTCACGCTCCAGGGCATGTTCAAGGTCCTTAAGGTGAGGAATTATTTTTTTTGGGATTTTCATTTACTTGATGAGGTCAAGAAGCTTGCCTTCACTGTGAAGTTTGGCAATGTCAGTGTATCCCCCTAGGCATTTATCGTCCACAAAAATTTGGGGAACTGTCATCATGTGCGATTTTTTGCTTAGCTCTTCCATTTTCTCCGGAGAGTTTGTAATATCGATTTCTTCAAACTCTACCTGCAGAGAATTGAGAAGATCCTTGGCCATTGTACAATATGGGCAGTAATTTTTGGTGTAGATTTTGATCATGATAGGGATTTTAGGTAACAAGTTTCGCAGTAGATTTTTTCGGGGCGATTTGGTTTGCATGTGCTGAATATTGATAATCCGCAGGAATCACATTTACGGGAGCAGATTTGGCGGGGGTTTTGTTTTTGTCGTCTTTGGTGATTGCGGCAGTCCGGGCAAAGAGTGGGCATGGGGAGGCCGTGCTTTTCGTAGAATTCCTTTTCTTTGGGGATTATGCGGAATAATTTACCGTCTTTTTGGCATTTTATTGCAGAAGGGTCGTCGAGGGCGGGTTTTTGATAATCGCTCCAGTTAAAACCTTTGGCAAGGGCTTGCTCTTTGGTTAATGGGAAATAATACTGAGCCATGGAATCGTTGTAGCCACAGGCCGAGAAATCTCTAGGGAAAAATTCGCACCACTCCCCTGTATGCTCCATGTGCTCGATGATGCGGGGCAAAAGCTCTTGGTATTGTTCCTTTGTGTATTGTTTATTGAGGATGCAGTAGTTTTTGTGATGAAGACCAACGCAACCAAAACAAGAGTCGCAAGAGGTGCAATAGTCGCAGTAGGATAAGTCAGAACTCTTGGCGCATTTATTACAACATTTTAAATTGGTTGAATAGTATCCGGCCAGGGAATTATAAAGATAATTACAAAATCCCTGACCTTCATCTCCGCCGCAATTAAAACAGTCGTAACTTGTGTTCGTCATGGCATCCCAAACATAACGACAATCTTCAGAGCCCATAATATCAAAACACCAATAACAGTTTTTGCAGTTGCTTATATAATCGCCCAAACAGTCCTCGCTTTGGGTAATTTCCAAATTTTTGTGGGGAGTTTTTAGTCGAAGCTCATTAAATTTTTCTTCGTCTAGCTTTGGATTTTTGCTAAATTCTTCGTACTGTTCGCGGGTTAATTGCTCATTGTATAGGCAATATTCTTTTTGTCTTAGCCCCACGCATCCAAAACAATTGCGACAGCCTTTGCATTCCTCACAGTAGTAACAATCGCTTAAATTGCTGGAGTTGAAGCACCAAAAACAGTGGTAGGATTCCGTCACTTTGGTGCACTCGTAGCAAAGTTCGCAGGCCATGGACCAAAAATTGTCCATGCAGTCGCGGCTGTAAGCGCAGGTTGTGCAATAGAGGCAGTCCTCGCATTCCGCGGTATTGAAGCAGAGGTAGCAGTTTTTGAGGTCGTTACTGTCATTGCAATATTCGCTGTTTTCGTTTTTGCGGTTCTCGAGATTGATGCGAGGGACATTTTTGTGGAGAGTTTGATATTGAGGGAAAAATGGCTTGGAAAAATCGAATTCTTGGGCGTAGTCTTGGGCATCCCATTGATCGGACCACCAGACTTTCTGATCGTAAACTTTGTAGGGACTGGTGGGGGGATAGATTGAAAGAATTTCTTT
>JAHIRL010000022.1 GCA_018818755.1 Patescibacteria group bacterium | reverse complement strand
GAATAATCCCACAACATTAAATTTTTGTGCTTTGTTGCGGGATCGCGTTTGAAGACAGAGTGTATCTTATGATATGTGCTCATTTTTCTTTATCCTTTCGTGATATCTCTGTTTTCTCTTTCTCTGAAATACTCTATATATGTCTTCGATTGACTTATATCTGGATCCTGGCCATATTTCAAAATTACAACGATTTCCAAGATTCTCTGAGCAAGTTCTAACATAACATGGATATTGTGGTTTTAGGCAAATTCTCATATTCCCCTCTACAAATTTGCTCTATTTTTCCTTTCTAAAAATGCCACCAAATTCCCGGATACTCTAAATACCCTAGGAATCCTATTAAAAATAAACGGACTGTTTTCAAAATCAAGTTTCGGTCCGTTGTGTTTTTCTTCATATTCTCTCACAAGTTGTTGAAAATCGAGGAATTCTGGTATGTTTGTTACGGTAATAGAATAAGAAATTATTCTACCATTTTCTGTTATCCGTTTTATTGTCATTTTTTTACGCCTGGTCAATTTTTTCTTGAGAATGTTCAGCGATCGTTTTGCCTTTTTCGTCTACCAATTTAGTAAACATTACAGGACCAGATGACCATTTGGAACTTTGTTCTTGTTCCCTGTAAATCACCTCGCCCTCTAATATGGCTCTTTCCTTGACTGTTTTAATAGCCTCATTGAGGCTATAAATTTTTCTTTTTAGCTCTTGTATTCTTTTTGCGTATGCGTCTGAGATTTTAACAAAATCATCAAGATAATATTTGTCACCAAACATCCCCTCAATATATCTTATTTTTGAGGGAGTGGCAACAATGTTCGGTAATTGTGTGAATTCAGACGCATTTTTTGGCAAACCAACAAATTGATCTGTTCTCATGGAGTTTTTCCTTTTTTATGGTAGCATGTCCTCATCGGTTAAAGACAACTTTACACACATGTCTTTCTCATGGGTAACGAAAGTCACCCTACTTTCCGTCATAAACTTTTGAATTTTATAATACTTTGCGTTATTAAAACAACTATCCAATAAGATTGTGCAATTAGTGAAGTCAATAGACACAGAACAACCTGTGTCAAAAGCGAATTGTAATAGCGCTCTTAGTGTTGACATATTTTTTCTCCCTATTAAATTGTGTATTTATTTATGAGGTTTTTTATGTCTTCTGCGGAGAAAACGTTTGGTTTGTGTTTTACTGGTGGCCGTGACTCTTCATATGGAATTTCCGAGTTTTTTCTGACATCAACCAAAAGATCGTTTGCTTTTATTATGAGAACATTAGTTTGTACCAGAAGATCAGAAAGACGTTTGGCGTTTTGTTCAAGATTACAGATGTCTTTTATTAATGTACATTCGTCTTTAGACATATCCGAAGTACATGATAAAATCGCTACTGTTTCGTGTCCGTTTTTTGTGGTTCTAGAAATAGATCCCAATCCACCATTTAGGGTTAAATTTCCACATTTACAAACAATCGGAATATTTTGATGTTCGGAAACTAGATAGTCTCCGCATAATAGGCATTTTGCGGCATTCCAAAGAATCCTATGTGGAGAACGATTGTTGTGTTTTTTCATCAAAGGATCTATTATTTTAGCTTTTGTATCTTCGAAAGACATCTTTTCCCCTCTTTCTGTTTTATTCTATAGTATCATTTTATTCCCTCGGAAAGCATGGGAATCTTGTTGTTCTTTTCTCTTCCTGATGATCTTATTTGTGATTCTGTTATTCAAAAAACAATGATCAATTATAACAATAAGCGCTATTAACAACAAAAGTTTTTCATACTTAAAGGCATGTTTCGATGATTTGGCCAAAATACGTCTTATGCGCTCCATTTTGGTCAGCTCAACAAGTTGCGATGTATAAACTCTACAACTTTGCCCGTTATCCCAAATAACAGTCGCACATTCACGAACATTTAGTTGTTCTGCTTCGATTGCGCAAACAGTTCCTGCTACTTTTCCATAAATTCCTCCCCATCGTGGGCGGGAATTTAGGTCCTTCAGATCTTTGGCCGTTTCGTTTTTGAGCCTTACTATATCTCCGATTTTCATGGTTTTATTCCTTTATTGAAACATAAACCAATTTTTTATTGCGGTCATGATTTTATCAAAACCCCATGTATAAATCATGCCGGCAATAAATCCAGTTCCGAAAAACCATAGGAATCGTAGTTTTCGTACTGGTTTAAAAATAGCATAATCAATAAGAATTCCCAAGCCTATATAGCCCAAGGATTCTTTTGCTGTTTTTAGTTTTCCCATTATTTCGTCTCCTCTTCGTCCTTCTCACCGAGGAATCTTTCTGTCAATTTATCCAGAGTCGCAAGAACTTTGCCAACAAAAGCACTTGCCAATTTTCTCAATCTGTCGGTGAATTGATTTCCGAGAAAAAAGTGATCTATAACCAGTGCCACCGCGACCAACCCAATATACTTCTTGTATGGTTTTATTTGGTCGCAGAGATCGTTTGCAATTTGCTGAGCTTTTTCTTTCATTTTTTTTTCTCCTTTTTTAGTGGAAGAATCCAAGTTAGTGGAAGAATCCAAGTTAGTGGAATAATCCAAGTTACACGAGTACACATCAGCTCTAACCACAGAATCCATTGGATTCTTATCCATTGGATTCTTATTATAAAAATCCCATAAGACGGTAACGATTTGTTGATTGTCTTCGATTCTACTGTCTACGACTCTACCTATTTGTTTTCCATATTTACCTCCCCATAATGGGAAACGTGGACTATCTATTAAACGAAAACATGGCTTTTCATAGTCTTTTCCTAAACGTACTGCTTTTACATCGTCTCCTACACAAAAATTATTCTTCTTCTGTAAACAATCCGGAATAAGTCTCATAATTACTCCTTATACGTTATTGTTGATACTTTCCCATCCTCTATTATGGCATAATGATTCAGCCCAGTATCTAAACAAAGATTCTCTGTGTTTTTATACCATGTTGGCTCTTTTTGCCTAGTGTGCCCAAAAATTTGCTTTATTCCTTTAATAGGTCCAAATTCGTCTGGAAAATGACACCAAGTTATTCCTCCGGTATCATTTTTTCCGTTTCTTGATCTTCCAGCCTCAAATAGAAGAGAAGATCCTGTAAGAAGGAATAGTTTCAAATGTTTCTCGATTATTTTGCCGAAATCATCACGAGTAAATGAAGAGTTTTGTAATGGAGGGAACATATGTAACAATAGTCTTCTCGAAATACCTGCGTGAGTTAAATACCAACCTTGAGCCATATAATATGGCTTAAGTTTTTTCCAATCTTCTATTGTTAGTACATCATTGATGAGTTCTCTTTTTTCCTTAGTGTAACCAGAACATCCGTATATCATTCGATTAAAAGCATAGTTAAACTCGTGATTTCCAAGTAACGCTACATGATTTTCTTTTTTTAGAAAATTCTTCAACCATATAGCGGTTTCCATGTTAGATTGCCCTGAGTCTCCAAAATTGTCAAAATAATCGCCCAAACACACAACTTCATCTACATCCGGATGTTTTTCTATTATTTGTTGTGCTTTTCCGTGTTTTGTGTGTATGTCTGGTAAGATTAATGTTCTCATGTTTTTACTTTTCTGTTCTTTGCGCCTTTTTAAGCTGATTCAGCAAACGTTCTGTTTCTTTTCTCAATTTTTCTTCGTGTTTTCTTTCACGTTCGGATTTAGGAATGTTTTTATAGTATTCCGAGTTTAAAGTTCTTGGCATTATAAGCCCCTTTTCTAGTCGTCAAAATTAAAGAGACAGTCATCGCCACTGAAACAGAAATCCTTTTCCAAATCCACTTCTGGCCATTTTGAAACATAACGTACTTCTTCCCATTCTGGTGCAAAAATTGCAAATACTTTTGGTGGATTCTTTCTGCATAATGCGTTTTTTTCATCAAGACAGATACAGTCTTTGCATAGCATTTTCCTCATATCGTTTTTACTCCCTTTATCCTCCAAAAATACTGGGCTACGGTAACAAAGCAAACATAAGCTTACACAAAGTTACCGTAGCCCTAGCCGACGGCGAGAATATTAATTAAATAAGAAGGTTGGCACTATGTACAGTACGCATTGTGTCTTTCCTTTCTGCCGCTCATTGAGAGCTGTATTTTTCCGTGAAAAGACCTCAGATTTTCACAAAATTCCGAAGTCTCAAGCTTTACAGGAATTTCCTGTAAAACAGCGAGGCAGGAAGAAATCGAATCTTCTATTTTTGTTTTTAATAAAAGTTCGCTGCAAAAATCACAGTTTTCTTTTATTCTATCTAAAAACAAAAATATTCACCAGAACTACCTCTAAGATTACCGAATTTCTACGTATTCGCCATCTTCACCTTTATAAACAATCAAAGGTTCTGGAAAATATCCTTCTTTCAATTCATGACTCGCCCAATAAAAACATTCAAACTTCGCTATCTTAAAAGTTTGACTATTTTTATTGTTTATATGGCTAAAGACATGAGACATTGGCTTGGAATTCACCGAAAAAAAGAATCCTTCTTTTGTAAAAGGAACGTTTTCCTCTTCCAATTTTTTCGAAACTTTGCCACCTAAATACTCAAGTAGGCAAAAAGCACCCAAAAACTCTCCAGCAGCTAGGTGCTTTTGAGTTTTTTCAAGAATAAGTTTAAAATCCATTGTATGGAGATTCCTTTGGAATAGAATTAAGAATTATCTCTACATCTCGAATGGTTTCAAATTTTCCACTTTCCATCGTAATAAAGTACCTATACAAATTCCTATTTTTTATATTTGTCCAGGATAGGTCCGCTTCTGAGAGATTCGTTTCGTAGAGGTTTGCTCCGTAGAAATTTGCTCCTCTGGAAAGATTCGTCTTAGAAAGATCTGCTCTGGATAGATTCGCTTCTGAGAAATTCGTCCAGGTTAGATCCGCTTCTGAAAGAGTCGCTCCGGAGAGATTTGCTTTGGTAAAATTCGCTCCGGTAAGATTCGCTCTGGCAAAATTCGTTTTTGAGAGATTCGCTCCTGAGAAATCTACTTCGGAGAGATTTGTTCCGGATAAATCCGCTCCTGAGAAATCCGCTCCCGCGAGATTCGTCTTGGATTTTATTGCTTTTATTACGAGGCTTCTAAAGCTGTCTACATCAGCCTCGTATAATACTTCTTTTGTATTATTATGCTTAATTTTCATCGCTACTCCTTTCGCGTTCAGGTTTTAGTAGAGAATAGACTAGTCATGATAAATTCCGTGTAGACCCTCCCTTTCTATATGGCTACTATTTGTTTTGTAGCCCAATATTTGTTAGTAAAAATGACTTCTTCGAGTTTATGTTCCATGGCATAATTCTCGAAAAATTTTTTTGAAACTTTTTTCTTTTTCGTCCATGCAATTTTATCCTCAAAAGAATAAGACCCGTCTTTATTCTTGCTTAAAAAAACACTAGGTCTTAATTCGTTTTTTCTTTTGAAGAACTGCATTTTTTCGTCTCTTTGCACCTTATTTTTTGGGCATAGTCACTGCCCAGTCTTCTATCGTTAGATTGTCTGGGAATACATCGTCTGTTCTTTTCTCCGGTTTACAGTTTAATGCCGAAACTATTTTATCGGCATCCATTTTCAACCCACATTTTGCTATTACTTCGAATGTGGGCAAAGACGCGGAACTTGACACAATTCTTGCCACATAGTGGCAAATTTCGTGTTCTTGTTCTTGAACTAATCTTACAAACATTTCTTTTCTCCTTATAGCAGGTTTTTGTGGAAATACGCCGAAAACGCCAGTCTTGCTTCCAACATTTTCAGAAGCTTGATCGTATTAATGGGAACTCTTTCTGACCTAGCAAAGTATATTATACTAGGCCATAAATCCTCTATCAAAGACTCTATGTCATGAACATAGGATCTTTTGAATTGGAATTCTGGATCTTCCAGACGAAGTTTAACCATAGAATTCCTTTCTACTAGGTCCACGGTATCCACAAGTTTTACTAGCGCTTCTCCGAAATTGTCCTTGTTGATTTCCTCAAGAATGCCTGGCAAACTTGCGGAAATCTGTTCAACAATAGGTCTTTCCATAGTTTTATCTCCCTTCAAATTTCTTGATTTTATAGGTCAAGTATTTTCCTCGACCCATATAGTACAGCTTTTGAATTCTTAGCCATCCTGTAGATAAATAAAACGATATTGCATGGCGGAATCCCATAGTACGAATATCGTACTTTAGGAAATGCCACCAAACAGGCTCAAAAAACTATCAAGATTTGTGGGTGATTGCCGAGTCGATATGCCTTGAGGTTAGGAAAAACTTATTTCCCATCCACAGGACGATTAAATAGTTTACTTGCTTTTTGCTCGGGATAAACGGACACCCGAAGTTTTCTTGAAAAGACTTTGAGGCTTCCAGATATTCTTCCTCAAAATCTTTCCAGCATCTCGGGCAAAGTCCGTACAGGTGTTTTTTTGCCGGCGTTTCTTTGCTTTGGCAGACTTTACACCTTAAAATAGTCTGGACTTTTGTTTCTTCTCTCTTCAGACGCTTTTTTGCGTCTGACAAAATTTGTGTGTAGTTTTCCACTGTGTTTTTTCTCCTTATTGGTTAAAGTCTAATTATTCCTTTTCTCCATCCTAACCATAGTCCCAAACAGAGACATATGGCCAAACCGAGAAATTCCAACATTTTTTCCTCCTTTTTTATTAGAAAGTTTAATAGAGGCCGGCAGGAAATATATCCCAATGCTCTGTTTTTAATATTTAAATCAAGAAAAAAAACATGGGTATTATACCCGCATTGGCCTCTATTAAAATCTCCAATGTGCCTTCCAATGGTATCCAGGCATTTTGGGATTTTCTCCTTTTCATAGGTCTCCCTCGTTTACGGCCCAGATATCCGGGCTTTGCCGGATATCCAGGCATTTCCAGATATCTGGGCATTTCCAGATATCCAGGCATTTCCAGATATCCGGGCATTTCCAGATATCTGGGCATTTCTAGATATCCAGGCATTTCCAGATATCCAGGCATTTCTAGATATCTGGGCATTTCCATATATCCAGGTATTTCCAGATATCCAGGCATTTCTAGATATCTGGGCATTTCCAGATATCCGGGCATTTCCAGATATCCGGGCATTTCCAGATATCCAGGCATTTCTAGATATCTGGGCATTTCCAGATATCCGGGCATTTCCAGATATCCGGGCATTTCCAGATATCTCCACCGATCCCTCAATTCGGGTTTCTGGAAACGCTGGAACCCGATACCAGCCTTCATTACTTTGCCATGGAATTTTATCCCCGTCAGGGACTTTCTCCAGGTCTGGTCTTTCCGACGCTTTCATTTTTTTACCTCCTTAGTCCTCACAATTTGGAGGAACTATTAAAACCGTTCTGGAATTTTCTAGATTTGCCGGCTTTATTCCGGCAACCCAAAAGAAACCATCTTTATGGAACGCTATAAAAACGTCCATTTTTATAGTCCGAGAGATATCAATGGCTCTCTCAAGACTTTCTTCGAATTCTTTCATTCTTCTATTGGCACTACACAGTAAGTCTGTGGTTTTCCACAGTACTCCCTGATCTCTTCCAGGGTCAATTCTTTCCCCCGAAATTCTTGGGGGATAATCAATGGAATCTCCGTGTAAAAAGTACATAAAGAACTTAAATGATGGGGCAAAACCCCACAAACATGCTTCCCTCTAATTTCTTCGGGGGAGACGTGTTCTTTTGCTTCTACTTCTTCTCCAACTATCCCAATTTCTTTGAGATATTGGAGAAGAGCTTTATGCCTAGTTACTACTAAAGTAATCATTCTTACCTCCTTTTAAGGGTTTAATCCCAACTTCATAGGTTTAATATCAATAATACTATTAAAGATATAAACCCATTAAAACCACCTAAAACAACATATAGAGACTATTCCACATTAACGAAATATCCCTATATTTCCCTATCTACCACACAATTTTCGCCAAAAACCCCACAAATTCCTACCAAAACAACTAATACAGAATAAAATCGGGAAAAACTAATTCCCATATTTTTCCCTATTCCTCCTATTCCTCTATAAGGTCATATATACTTACTCTATAAGAAAATAAAATCTCTATACCAAAATCCCCGTAACTTATTCCTACACAACAACTTATAACAAAACTAAATAGATAAATAAAAACACAATAGAAAAGAAAACAATATTCCCAATCCTCCAAGGAAATTGGCCTTTTTCTCTCATTTTTGGCCTCTTTTTGGCATAAAAAGGGCAAAAAAGGGGTTAAAATTGAATTATAGGGCATAAAAAAAGACCGGAAGAAATCCGATCTTTTTTGATACTCTATAGGGGGGAAAATCAATACTCTATAGGGGGGATTTGTTGTTTCGCCCCGAAGTTTTTTTACTCTCCCCAGAGTTTTTACAGTTACCGATTAGCGATTATTCGCATATGATCGGCAAGCTTTGTTAGGTAAATATACTCTACTAGAGCATAGTTACTATTTAGGAGGAAATCCTTTCTGGGAATTCTCTTTTCTGGCGGCTTTCTTTTTTCTACGGCAACCGCCATTCTTAGTAGTTCTGATCTTGGTTTTAGAAAAAGGTTATGAATTGATAACATTTTTTGTCCCTCCCCGAAGTTTTGGTTTAGAACGCCTTCTTCATTACTTTAAAAAGACATATTAATAGGGCAATAATAAAAGCCCATCCTAAGATGATACTCATTTTCTATTCCTTTTCTATTGATCCCATATATTTAGCTCCTGGAATTTCCAGGAACTGGTGAATAGATTTTGCCAAAACTACATTTCTAAACGTGGTCACTTCTTTACATTCATGCGAGTTTATTCCCCCGCATTTTTCGCAAACTGTATATGTTTGCTTTCCGAGGGAATAAAAGGAAACTTTATACATCCCTCTTTCAATAGGAACTAGTTTTATTACATAGTTCCTAACGCGAATTTCATGGATTTTATCCATTTAATCCTTCCCCTATTGGAAGGTTTTTTCCTATTAATCCCTCCAGTTTTCTATGAGATTTCATGGCAATTATTGCCCCCTCATTGTCCGAAGTATAGATATTGATGTCTACATCTTTTGTGGAAGCTTGTCGGCGCGCGTGGATTCCGCCGCCAGGTTTTTCCGGTTTATAAGGAATTTTCTTTTCCATAAAACAGAACCGACATATTATAGCCTGGCTCTTTTTGTTTTTTGGATTACTCCACTGAACCCGATGGATTTCTTCTGTGGGAGATAGATTCCCACAAGAATTACAGGAAAACCATTCTTTAGGCTTTTCTGTAAATTCTCTTTTTACCTTGTAGTGTTTTTCCAATTGTTCCTGGAAAAACTCCCCAAGGACTTCCCCGAGTTTTGTGCCCATATTTTTCCTTTCATCCTCCTTTATTCGCAAAAGGATGTCCAACAATGTGGGCATCCTGTAATAAGTCTTTTGCCGGCCGATTCTATTGAGATTTCTTCGTAAATATCTTTGCCACAAGATTTACAATGTCCATCTTTCGGGGCAAAGAAATGAAGGTTTCTACTTATTTTTCCTTTCTGAAATTTCCTTTTCTAGAAAATTTTATTTTTTTCTAGAAAAAGAAAAATCTTTTTTTCCAAAAACCTAAAATCAAAAATCCCTGGGGTTTTTTTCTTTTCCCCTTATAGGGATTTTTCGTTATTTACTAACTACCGAAAAAACCTTGTTCGCCGTAACTTATTAAATGATAATAGCTTGCGCGGAAACGCGCAAGTTATTAAAAGACAATAGCTTACGCGGAAACGCGCAAGCTATTAAAAGATAATAGTTTGCAGACTGCGATATTTTATGAAGAGTGTGGCCCTCCAGGACCTAAGATCCTGGAGGGCCGCTGAAGAGTGTGGCCCTCCAGGACCTAAGATCCTGGAGGGCCGCTGAAGAGTGTGGCCCTCCAGGACCTAAGATCCTGGAGGGCCGCTGAAGAG
>JAHIRL010000021.1 GCA_018818755.1 Patescibacteria group bacterium | reverse complement strand
GTTATGGATGCTAGGAAAAAGTTGACGGTAGAAATAAATAGCTTGAAGGCGCGTGATGTCGATTCTCTAAGTGATGATGAAAAGAAACTATTGTTGTTGGAATCTGCTTTCAAATCTCTTGAATCCAGTATTTCTGGAATTAAATCTTTTGAAAGAGTATTTTCGTCTGTGGAGAAATTCTTACCTTTTACAAAGGTTGATCCTTTGGGGAGTGCTGATACGGTTTTTTTGGTTAAGAGCGGCAATTTGTCGAAGGTGGTGAGTGCTATAAGTGGATTCAAATGGACTGGCGGGAGTAATAAGACTCCAAATGGGAAATCGGAATCGTCTGTTGGTATTTCAGATTCTCTTTTAGAAAAATTGATGAATGCTTCCGGAGCGTCTGGCCTGCTTGTGTCTTGGTTACAATCTGGGGATCGTGAATGGAAAAAATGGGTTGATTCAGAAATTAAGAAAAGAGAGGCGGAGATAAAAAGGTTATCAATTCAAAACTCTGGAAATCCTATGATTCATACTTTAAAATCGGAAATTGCTAGGTTGGGCAAAGATTGGAAGTTGTGATGTGTAAAAGGGTACTAGACCCGAGTAGCCAGCCAAATAGTTCACTAAATATAAAAAAATTATATGACTCTCGAAAGAAAAATTGCAAAAATGTTTAACCTTACAGATGAGAATTGGATGAAACATGCAAATCCGTGGAGTGTGTGGACTAGATATTCTGTGTTACCAGTTATTGTATTAGCTTTTTGGAGCAGAGTGTGGATTGGATGGTGGTATCTTGTTCCTGCGCTACTTTCGCTTGGATGGATGTTTTTTAATCCGGTATTTTTCAAGAAGCCAAAATCAACAAAAAATTGGGCTTCGAAATCTGTGTTAGGAGAACGTGTTTATCTTAATAGGGATGAAATAGATATTCCTAAACATCACAAATTTATGCCAAACATTCTTAATGCAATTTCTTCGTTAGGAATGATTCTTGCAATTTATGGGATTATAAAATTTGCAATATGGCCTACGATTTTGGGAATTGCTTTGGCTTATTTGGGGAAAAGTTGGTATTTGGATAGAATGGTTTGGTTATATGAAGACATGAAAGATTTACCTGAATATAAGAAATGGATGTATTAGGGGTACTAGACCCGAGTAGCCAGCCAAATGCAACACTGAAGAGGATTTATTGTTGACCCGAGTGTGGATAATTATGAATAGACTATGAATTTGATTAAAACAGTTCAAGCTTTATTGTCTGCAAAAGCGATTATATGGATCTTTTTGGGTATATCATATGCTATCTATCAAACTTCTGGTAATTCCTATATTCCCATTTATGTAATTGTTTCTATCTTCTTCGTGAATGCTCTTATTTCTGCGTTTTTAGCTTGGAAGGTTGTCAGTAAAAAAGTGCTTTATTTTTATCTTATCCTTTTGTTTACTCTTATAAATATTTTCCTAACTTTTGCAGATCAAGTTGGTGTGTGGGATTTAATTGTTTTCGGATTTGATATTTCTATACTAAGTCTGTTGTTTTTCTCAAAAAGACACTTTTCTACATCAAAGGGGTCTAGACTTTAAGTAGCCGGCCATTACATGCATGATTTATTCAATAATGAAGACAAATAAGGAACTTAAAGAGGATTATAAAAGTATGAAGCCAGAGATGGGGGTTTTTCAGATTAGGAATATTTCAAATGGCAAGGTGTTTGTTGCAAATGGCTTGAATATGGGTGCTAAGTGGAATCGTTATACAACTCAGTTGAAGTTTGGTATTCATTTCAACAAGGAATTGCAAAAAGATTGGAATGAGAAGGGAGAGGCTAATTTTGTTTTCGAGGTTTTGTCAGTACTAAAATATAGTGATAAGGAGGGGGGTGATTATCAGGCAGAACTAGAGACACTTCAGGATATGGTTGTTGAAGATATGGGGGTTAGAAAAGAAAATCTTTATTGAGGCAAAGGATATTAGATCTGAGTAGTCGGCCAAAACATTTCTCCCCTTGCCCTTTTTGGCTTAATGCTGTAACCTTAATAGGTTCGGTGTTTAAAAAACTGTAAAAAAATGATTTCCAAGAAGGTGTCCACTAAAAGATTAGGTATCGTTACCAGTCTTTTGCAGTTAGATGAACAGGATACTTTTTTTATGTTTGTTAATGAGGCTATATCTAGGGCTCATCTGGAGGTTTTTGTTTTTGATGCTGATGATTTGTCTAAAGATGGGGTTGTGATGGCAAAGCGAATTTGTCGACCTAGTACTTATCGAACAAGGCTTAATCTGGGGAAAAAGAAAGTTATGCTAAAAATAGATGATTTTGACTTAATTTTTCTAAAAAAAGATCCACCGATTGATGTCTCTTACGAATATCTCTTAAAAACCTTGATTAAGAAAAAAATCCCTACCGTTAATCATGCTGGGGGAATGATGAAAATGGGGACGAAGGCTTATCTTGAGAATTTTCCTGAGCTGACAGCAAAAACATTTTATTCCAAGACGGTTAGTAAAACTCTCAAATGCATTAAGGCCATTGGGAATTCTATGATTAAAAAAAGTGATAGTTCCGGAGGAAGAGGTGTGAGACATATCCGCTATAATTCGGGGAAATTTTATAAGTATAAACACAAAAAAGAGATCTTATTGTCCGAGGAAGATCTTTCGGAGATTATTGGAAAGTATCTGGAAGATTCTTTGGATGGCACAATTTTGATAGTTGAATATTTATTGAGTGCGCCTAAACGAGGGGATAAAAGGGTTGTGCTTCTGGATGGAGATATTCTCGGTTCTTATATCCGTTTGCCAGATGTGAAAACTGGAGTTTGTGTTTGCGGTGATAATGGGGTGAAATTTTGTGATCCAACTGAAGCTGATTATGAAATTGCCAGAGTTCTTAGGCCTCACCTTAAAAATCATGGGATTGGCTTGGCTGCCCTAGATTTATTAATTGGTAAAGATGGAGTGGAATATCTTTCTGAGATAAATGTGTTTAATCCGGGCTTTTGCAATCTTGATGTTGTACATCCTGAGTTGAATATCAAGAAAAAAATTATTGATATGCTTTGTCTGAAGTTGGGTGAGGGGTGTTAGGGGATGTGTGGTCGATGGTTTTGCGGGAGAGCTAATGTTTGTGATATATTCCTAGTAATTCTAACCCCTTGTTCTATGGAATTTACTCTTTCTTTGGTCGGTATGGCTTTGATTATTCTGTCTTGGATTGTGCAGATTGGATTTAGTTTAAAAGGAAGTAAGGAGATGAGGCCTTGTTTTGCTGGATTTCAGTTTTTGGGAATTGCGCTTTTGGTGGTTGATGCGTTTTTGGCATCTGGTGGTATGACAAATCTTGCTTGGATGAATGTGCTAAGCGCTATTGGTGCTTTGGTGATGTTGGGATTGGTTCTGCGTAAATAGCTTGAGTGTTGCCGTTTTCAATTAGGTCTTATTTCGCCCTCTTTCTGTCATTTTCCTTGAGGAATCTTTTGCGGAGGCGGACTTTTTTTGGAGTGATTTCGGCGTACTCGTCGTCCTTGATGTACTCGATGGCGCTTTCCAGGCTGATTGGAACTATTGGCGTTAGAGTTAGGGCTTCGTCGGCACCGGAGGAGCGGACATTTGTTAGTTTCTTATTTTTGATGGGGTTTACAACCAAGTCACTGCCTTGATTGTGCTCGCCGATGATCATTCCTTCGTATACTTCTGTAGCTGGGCCTACAAAAAGTGGGCCTCTTTCCTGGAGTTTCCAAAGTGAGTAGGCCATGGTTGCGCCGTTTTCTCCAGAGATCATGGAGCCGACTGTGCGTTTTTCGATTGGTCCAACATGAGAAGCGTAGTGATCGAATGAGTGGTAGAGGGTTCCTTCGCCACGGGTTAAAAGTAGGAAGGTTGAGCGGAAACCTAGCAGTCCACGAGTTGGGACTTCAAATTCCAGGCTGGTGTTTCCGTTTTCCGATTTCATATTTTGCATTACTCCTTTTCTGCGGCCAAGCGCTTCGATTACAGATCCGGCCATATCATCAGGAACATTTATTACTGCATATTCAATTGGTTCTTGTTTTTTGCCGTCAATTTCTTGCATGATTACTTGCGGTTGGGAGATTTGCAGTTCGAATCCTTCGCGCCTCATTGTTTCTATCAAAACTGCGATATGCATCTCGCCTCGACCATAAACTTTGATGGCGTCGCTTCCTTCAACGGGTTCGATTTTAAGTCCCACATTTGTTTCCAGTTCTTTTTCCAGGCGATCTTTTATGTGTCTACCAGTCACATAAGTGCCTTCGCGTCCGGCAAAAGGGGAGTCGTTAACCATGAATTCGATGGCTAGGGCCGGTGGGTCTACCTTGATTGCCGGTAGGGCTTCTGCTTTTGGGTCGCTAGTGATGGTTTCTCCTACATAAATATCAGGGAGGCCGGCTATGGCAACTATGTCGCCGGAACTGACTTCTTGTACTTCTTGTTTTTCCATCCCTTCGAAAGTGAAGATTTTAGTAACTCGGCTTTGGTATTTTTCTCCGTTGGCTTTGATTACTGTAACTGATTGATTGGCTTTGAGAATCCCTTCATATACCCTGCCGATAGCGATTCTTCCAAGGAAATTGTCGTATTGGAGAGTTGCTGGTTGCATTCTAAATGCTGCTTTGGTATCGCTTTTTGCGGGGCTAACATTTTCGAAGATGAAGTCGATTAGGGGAGTGATATCTTTTTTCTCATCGTTGAGATTTTTGATGGCTATTCCTTGTTTGGCGATTGCGTAAATGTATGGGAAATCCAGTTGTTCGTCTGTGGCGCCTAGATTTGAGAAGAGGTCGAAGGTTAGGTCTACGACTTCGTCAGGTCGGGCCATGGGTTTATCGATTTTGTTTATCACTACCAAAACTTTGTGGCCAAGTTCCAGGGATTTTTTTAGAACAAATTTGGTTTGGGGCATTGGGCCTTCGTAGGCATCAACAACCAAAATTACGGCATCTACTGTTCGCAAGACGCGTTCTACTTCTGATCCAAAATCGGCATGGCCGGGGGTATCTACAATGTTGATTTTTTTGCCTTTGTGGGTTACTGCGGCGTTTTTGGCGTAGATTGTAATTCCACGCTCTTTTTCTTGATCATTACTGTCCATCGCTCTTTCGTTGATGCCTTTGTGCATGTCGAAGCTATCGCTGGATTTTAGAAGTGCGTCCACCAGGGTAGTTTTCCCGTGATCTACATGGGCTACGATTGCGATATTAAAGATGTCCATAGTTGTTTTTTAAATTAAATCCCGATGAGTTTAGCGGGATTGAGATATTTTGCAATGTTAATAGCGTTTTTTTGATCCGCGTCTTTTTCCGGTACTTCTGTTTGGGGGGCGACTGTTTCGATATGGTGGCCGCTGGCTGTGTCCTCTTGGTTTAGGGGCTCGGTTGGACCTTATCCCTGTTTCTTCGCAGGTTATTGTGATGGGAATGCCATCTATATCTGCGTTTGTGAAGCAGTCTAAAATTTTGTCTTTAAATTTCTCATCTACTTCAAGGAGTGTGAAATTATCCTTTATTCTAATGTCTCCGATTTCTACACCTCTAAGTTCCGGTTGTTCATTGAGAAAGCCAAATAGTTCTTTTACGGTTAGGTCGATATTTTTTCCGATATTTATTTTGAAACGGGCAAATAAGTATGGAGATTCTTCTCTTGGCCCTGTGCTTGAGTTTACATTTGAATTTAGGTCATCTGCATTTTGGTAGTGTTCTAAAAATCTGTTGAATTCTTCGGAGACAAATTTCTTAATTAGCTCATCTCTATCCATGTTTTCAAACTTTTTGTTGATTAGCTCCATATATTTGCTAATTTGTTTTTCGTTAACTTCTACATTACAAACTTTGTCTATTAAGCTAAATAACTGTCTTTCGCAGATATCTTCGCCACTTGGAATCTGCCCTTGTTCAAATCTTTTTCCAATTTTTCCTTCCAGGTGCCTGATCTTATATTTTTCGCGCATGTTTACGATCACTAGGGAAATTCCGCTATTGTTAGCTCTACCTGTACGGCCACTGCGGTGCACATAGGCTTCTGTGCCATCGGGAAGGTTGTAATTGATAACATGGCTTAGGTTGTTGACATCGATCCCTCGTGCGGCAACATCTGTGGCTACAAGTAGCTGGGTTTGTTTGCTGCGAAATCTGTCCATGGCAGCGGTTCTTTGTTCCTGGGAAATTTCACCGTGAATTGCTTCT
>JAHIRL010000003.1 GCA_018818755.1 Patescibacteria group bacterium | reverse complement strand
TTTAAGGAAATTTTGGAAAGTACTTATGGTGTTGCGGTTTATCAGGAACAGATATTGCAGTTGGCAAGGGATTTTGCCGGGTTTTCTCTTGGTGAAGCGGATATTTTGCGTAAGGCTGTGGGGAAAAAAATACCGGCTCTTTTGGCTGAGCAAAGAGAAAAGTTTTTGAAGGGGGCAGTTGCAAATGGTCATAAAGAAAAATTTGCCAAGGAGGTTTTTGAAAAGGTTGTTGAGCCTTTTGCGGGTTATGGTTTTAATAAAGCCCATGCCGCTTGTTATGCGATGATCGCCTACCAGACGGCGTATTTGAAAGCCAGATATCCTATTGAGTTTATGACTGCGCTGTTGTGTAGTGATGCGAATAATACTGATCGTGTTGTGTTGGAAATAAAGGAATGCTTTGAGATGGGTATCGAGGTTTTGCCCCCGTCTGTTAATGAATCTTTCTGTCACTTTACGGTTGTTGATGACAAGACAATTCGTTTTGGTTTGCTCTCTGTGAAGGGGGTTGGAGAGATGCCGATTCGAGAGATTATTAAGATTAGGGATGAGGGCGGACCTTTTAAGTCTTTGGAGGATTTTACTGTGCGCATTCCGAGTACTTTGTTGAACAAAAAGCTAATTCAAGCCTTGGCTTTGAGTGGGGCTTTTGATGATTTTGGAGATCGTAGCGCTATTTATGAAAATTACGAGGAAATCTCCAAGTTTTCAAAGTTTTCTCAGGGAGCCAGTAGTAATGGGCAAACTGATATTTTTGGAATTATGGATGATGGAGATCATGGGGATGCAACTTTGGCCCTGAAGGATGTACCAAAATTTTCGGCTATTGAGAAGTTGAAGTGGGAAAAAGCTCTTTTAGGTATGTATGTATCCGGCCATCCGCTTAAAGGGCTGGCTCGTTATATTTCCTCAAAGGCCAGTTTGATTGCCAATTTGACTAAAAAACATGTGAATAAGTCTTTAAAACTTGTTGGTATTGTGTCCGGTTTTAGGAAAATTGTTACCAAAAGTGGTAGTTATATGGCAGTTTTTGTTTTGGAGGACCCCACTGCGAGGGTTGGGGTGGTGATGTTCCCTACAGCATTTAAAAGTTATGGTCAGGATTTGGGGGATGATATGGTTATTTCAACAGCGGGTAAGCTTGATAATAAGCGAGGCGAGGTTCAGTTTATTTGTGATTCACTTAAGCCGCTTTCGCTAGATACAATGACAAGCAATGCAAAGGAAGCGCGTGTTTTTGGAGATGATAAGTTTAGCGGAATTGCGATTCGTAACCTAAGTGATATTTGGGGTGATATTGCGGCTAAGGAGGTCTCAGAAAATTTTGTTCTGGACATACCCGCGTCTGCTGATGCGAAGGTTTTAACAGAGCTTAAGACCTTACTGAGTCGTAATAGAGGGGAAATGCCTGTTGAGCTAAGGCTTGCTGATGGCAAAAAGCGAGTTCGCTTGCCTTTTGGTATCGATCTGAATGCTAAACTTAGGAAGGAAATTGATTCAATCTTATCCTAATTTACTGTAATATGTTGGCGTTTTAATTTTCTAAATATGTATCGAACTCATAACTTAAATCAGCTGGGGGCCTCGAATAAAGGGGAAAAAGTAGTTTTGTCAGGTTGGGTCAATCGTCGTCGTGATCATGGTGGAGTCATTTTTATTGATCTTAGAGATAGGTATGGGCTGACGCAAATCGTCTCGGATCCTGTTGAGTTTAAGGAAGCTCACGATGTTCTGGATATGGCTAGAAGTGAATATGTTTTGCGCATTGAGGGAACTGTGAGACTAAGGCCTGAGGGTCAAGCTAATGCTAATTTGACTACAGGCGAGATTGAGGTTTTGGTACAGTCTGTGGAGGTTTTAAACGCATCAAAGACTCCCCCATTCGAAATCGATCAAGATAAGGATGTTTCTGAAGATTTGAGGTTGAAATACAGGTATTTGGACTTGAGAAGGAATCGCTTAAAATCGAACATTGTTCTTAGGTATGAGATTATAAAGATGATTAGGGAACACATGGATCAGGATGGATTTATTGAGGTGGAAACTCCTATTTTAATTAAGGGAACCCCGGAGGGTAGCCGTGAATATCTTGTTCCCTCCAGGATTTATCCGGGAACTTTTTATGTTTTGCCGCAATCTCCCCAGCAGTTGAAGCAGTTATTGATGATTGCCGGTTTTGATAAGTATTTTCAGATTGCTCGCTGTTTTAGGGATGAGGATCAGAGGGGTGACCGACAGCCGGAGTTTACTCAGTTGGATGTGGAGATGTCTTTTATTGAGGAGAAGGATATTATGAAGCTTAATGAGGATTTAATGATGAAGCTTGTTGGTAACTTTGCGAAGGATAAGAAGATTAAAACCAGCCCTTTCCCGGTTCTAACTTACCATGAAGCGATGAATAAATATGGTAGTGATAGCCCGGATTTACGTTTTGATTTGGAATTTTTTGATATTAACGATGTGGCTAAAAATTGTGAGTTTGGGGTGTTTAAAAATGTACTTGCCGGAGGTGGGGTTGTAAAAGGACTTAAGGTTGACGGTGGTGGGAAGTTTACTAGGCGAGAGCTTGATGAGCTTGAAGAATCTGCGAAAATCTATGGTGCTAAAGGACTCGCGAATATTATTGTTCAGGGAGATGAGTATAAATCCCCTATTGCCAAATTTTTTAAGAAAGAGGAGTTGGATAAAATAAAGGAGATTGCTGGTGCTAAGGATGGTGATTTGCTGCTTTTCTGTGCTGACTCTTTTGATACGGCTTGTGAGTCTCTAGGTAAGGTTCGGCTTGAGCTTGGAAAAAAGCTTGGTTTGATCGATGAGGATGAGTTTGCTTTCTGTTGGATTGTTGATTTTCCGATGTTTGAGAAAAATGAAGAAACCGGGGCTGTTAGTGCTGTGCATCATCCATTTACTGCGCCAAAAAATCCGGAGGATTTGGAGAGTAACCCTGAGAATTGTTTGGCTAAGGCTTACGATTTGGTTCTTAATGGAACCGAGGTTGGTGGTGGATCTATCAGGATTCATTCACCGGAAGTTCAGAAAAAGGTGTTTAGTTTGCTAAATATTTCCGATGAAGATGCCGAGCATCGTTTTGGTCATATGTTGGAGGCTTTTGATTATGGAGCTCCGCCGCATGGTGGAATTGCCTGGGGATTGGATAGGCTTGTGATGCTTTTTGCAAAGGAGCCGAATATTCGAGAGGTAATTGCTTTCCCTAAGGATCAAAAGGCTAAGGATCTTATGCTGGGTGCACCTTCTCAGATGCCGGATGAGCAGGTTGAGGAGTTGAGTATTAAAGTTATAAGAGAGGAGGAGTAGGTGTGTGGGGTTGCTTGTGATATAATTTTACAAATTTTTAAATAATATGAGCTTTTGGATCTACTTATTATTGGCTGTCGTACTAATTGGACTCTTTTATGGGGGGATTAGTTTTTATCGCTATAAAAAGAATATCGAGAGATCTTTGGATATGGTTTTTTTAAGAATTAGAGTTCCAAAGCGGGAATCTAAGGAGGATCGAGAGGTTGAGGGTGAGCAATATTCGACTCAGAAGGATTTTAAGGAAATTTCCGGTGGGGTTATGTCTGAATTTTTTGAGTCACTTTATGTTGTTTATAGTTCCAGATTTCCCTCCTTTTTCAACGGGCAGGATTTTTTGTCTTTTGAATATGCTGTGATAGGAGGCTTGGTTAACTTTTTTATTGTTTGTCCTCGGGATTTACTACCTTTGCTGGAAAAGCAATTGACCGCTTTTTATCCCGAAGCTTTTATTGAGCAAGTGGATGATTATAATATTTTTGAGGCGGATTCTCATGTTTCGTCATGTTATATGGTCACTAAAAAACCATTTTTTTACCCGATTCGTACTTATGAACGAATGAATGCGGATCCTTTGAATAATATCGTAAATTCGCTTTCGAAAATTGGGAAGGATGAGGGTGCTGCTATTCAAATTATGATTCGTCCAGCAAAATCCGGTTGGCAGGAGAAGGGGCGGAAAAAGGCTGGTGAAATTTTTGAAAATAAGAAATCGAGTGGTTTTTCTTGGTATAATCCCATTACTTGGTTTTCACTTTTGTTTGATGTTCTTGTTAGGGGTGAACAAAGCGTAATGAATATGGATAAAGATGGTGTAAGTACACGGACAACTCCTATTACGGATGAAGAGGTGAAAGCTATGGAGCAAAAGAATTCAAAGGAGGGTTTTGAGACTATTGTTCGTTTGGTTTCCTGCGCTAAGTCCAAGGAAACATCAAAAGTTAATCTGGTTTCGATGAAGGCGGCTTTTTCACAGTATAGTGAATCTAACGGTAATTCTTTTAATTATACGCTCTGGCATAATCAAAGATGGCTTGTTACTAATTTTATTTTTAGGAATTTCAGAAAGGGGCTTAATCAGCATGTAGTTGATCCGACAATGCTACTTTCACCGCAGGAACTTGCGAGTTTGTTCCACATCCCGAATATTCGATTTAATAAGTATCCGTCTATAGATTGGCAAAATTTCAAGATTGCCCCAGCTCCTAATAACATCCCGGATGAAGGAATTTTACTTGGGCATAATGTTTACCGTGGTGAGTCCAAGGAGATCAGGCTGAAAAATGTGGACAGGTTTAGGCACTTTTATGTTATTGGTCAGACCGGTACAGGTAAATCTTCAATTTTGCAGGTGATGATTAGGCAGGATTTAAAAAATGGGGAGGGCTTGTGCGTTATTGACCCGCATGGAAGCTTGATTGAAGATATCTTGCCGTTTATACCGAGAAGCAGGGCGGATGATGTGATCCATTTTGATCCGAGTGATATGGAGCGCCCACTTGGTTTAAATATTCTGGAAGGAAATTCCTGGGATGAGATTGAGCTTGTGGCAATGGATGCTATGAATATTATGATTAAGCTTTTTGATGAGGAAGTATTTGGGCCAAGAATTCAGGATTATTTTAGAAATGGTTGTTTAACTTTGATGTCCGACCCGGCTGGTGGTGCCCTGACCGATATTGTGCGTTTGTTTACAGATGATGATTTTGCAAAGTTAAAGCGTCAGCATGTTACCAACCCTGTGGTTGCTTCTTTTTGGGATCACCAAATGGCCAAAACAGGTGCGCGTGAGAAGCAAGAGATGATTCCCTATTTTGCGGCTAAATTCGGGCAGTTTGTTACAAATACTATGATGAGAAATATTATTGGACAGGCTAAGAGTGCTTTTGATTTCTTTGATGTAATGCAGAACAAGAAAATTCTTTTAATGAATCTTTCAAAGGGTTCTGTTGGTGAAATTAACTCAAAGCTTCTTGGTTTGGTCATTGTGCAAAAAATTCAGATGGCTGCTTTGAAAAGAGCAAAAATTCCAGCGAATGAGCGAAGTGATTTTTTCCTTTACATAGATGAGTTCCAAAACTATGTTACCGATAGTATTGAGGTTATTTTGTCTGAGGCCAGGAAATATCGACTTGGATTGAATATTGCGCATCAGTATTTGGCACAGCTTGAGGAAGGTGGCGGAGGCAAAAAGGGTAAGGCCGATTTGAAGGGAGCTGTTTTTGGGAATGTGGGGACGATGATGTCTTATAAGATTGGTGCTCAAGATGCGGAGCATATGGCTAAGGAGATGGCTCCGGTTTTTAGTGATCAGGATTTGATAAATATTGATAAGTATAAGGCTGTGATGAAACTTTCTATTGATACTCAGCCTAGTCGTCCATTTTCTATTACTCCTGTGAATCCGTACCTCGAGGAAGGTGATAAGGAGGCGGCAGAGGCCTACAAGCAACTCTCCAGGCTTAAGTATGGAAGAGATAGGGATTTTGTTGATAGGGAGATTTTAAGAAGAATCGGAGCCGTTTAAACTGTTTTTATTAAGAAACAATACTTTGCCCGTGGCAAGTCTTCTTGCTAATACTGGGCCTTTGTTTTGTGGTATAATGTTTAGATTTAGAAATAAAAACACAAATGAAAAACACAAAAAGATTGTCATTATCGTTGCTTATTATTTTTTGCAGTTATTTGTTTCCATCGCAAACATCTGGTGCGGATTCTTTGCTGGATTATTTTGGTGAGTTGAGTTATCCGGCTTACAAGTCTTTCATTGTCTCTGCTTATTACTCTCCCCTTCCATGTCAGAGTCGTTATGTTACTGGTTCATATGATGGAGATATTCGGCTGAATGGTCGTGGGACAAATGGCGCAGACGGCACTGAGGTTTATCCGGGGATGATTGCGGCTCCAAAGAGCTTCCCTTTTGGAACAAAACTTTACATTCCGGGAATTGGAATTACTGCCGTGCATGATAGAGGTGGGGCGATAGTGCATGCAGGTGAAAGGTCGAATGCTTATGATCGATTGGATGTCTGGATGGGGTATGGAGACATTGGTTTAACGCGAGCTTTAAATTGGGGAAAAAGGACTGTAAGCGCTACTGTTTATGGGAAAACTGATGCTGTGGAGGAAAGTATTGAATTGCCTGGATATTCGCCTAATGAGGCTATCCCGAATGAGTGTAATTTGGGATCTAATCCTGCTGTTGAGAGTCAGGTTGATGAACTTGAGGTGATGGCTTCGGAGTTTGATGTAGATTTGGATGAAAATTTTAGTTTTACATTGAGTTTGGGGGCTGAGGGTGAGCGTGTACGGACTCTTCAGGAGGAACTTAGAAATTTTAATTATTACAAAGGAGAGATTACCGGTGTTTATGATGAAACTACTGTTCATGCTGTTTTTAAATTTCAGCAAGCGCGTGGGATTATTGAGGATGAGGCGGATTTTGGGGCGGGAGTGTTTGGGCCTAAAACCAGTTCTGAGATGAATTTTCTGATTAGTTTGCGTAATGAGACAAGGGTTTTGGTTGCGGCGGCTACTAGTGTTTATATGGAGCAAAAAACAATGTTGGCTGAGACTGTGGATGATGACGATGTCCTTTTGGCGGCTGAGCTTGGTTTTGGTGATGAGAGCGAGGAAGTTGTGAAATTGCAAAATTTCTTGAAGGATATGGGGTATTTTGATCATCCTTATTATACTCAATATTATGGCGAAGTGACTCAAGCGGCTGTTTTGAGTTTTCAGTTGGATAATGAAATTGTGAGCACAGGTGCTGATGTTGGAGCCGGGCGTGTTGGGCCTTCCACCTTGGATCTTATTAATAGCTTTAGCTAATTTCTATCTTGCGAGTTGTCTCATCTATATAGCTTAGATTTATTGTCGTGCTTGATTGGTGTTTTTCTTTTATTCGATCAGCCCATTCGATTAACACAAATGCATTTTGCTCCTCGCAGATTTCGTCTATTTCCATTTTCAATAGTTGATCCAACTCTTCTATCCTATATAGATCTATGTGGTAGAGTTTTTTCCCGTCTTGTTCGTATTTGCGGATGTAGTTGTAAGTAGGGCTTTTTAATTTAAAATTTGTAAAACCCAGTTTTTGAGCGATAAATTTGCTCAATGTGGTTTTTCCACTACCTAGATCTCCAATTAGATAGGCTATGTGTTTTTCTTTAAGTAGCTTGGCTATCTTCCCGGCCAACTCTTCTGTTTCTTCTAAGCTGTTTGTGTTGCTTCGCATGGTTGCAAAAAGTGATAAAATTTGCTATAATTATACGAAACTTAAATAAAAATAAAAACAAAAAGTATGAAATCCAAAAAAAATCTTTATTCCTTCAAGAATATTCTCTTCCTGATGCTGTTTTTCTCGCTTTCTTATGTTTTTCTGATGTTCCAGGGGTCTAGCTTGCTTTATAAGGCTAGTATTTTGGATTTACCGGCACACAAGGCTTTTGATGGAACTGTTTTGCCTATTCAGAAAGTACCAAATTGGGTCTATGTAGAATCTAATAACTGGGATTTAAATTATGCCAATTTTTCCAACGGTCAATTAATTGATGCTCCCAAGTATGATCCGTCTGTGCTAAGCACTCCTACTGATCAATTGGTTTGGCGAGATGCTGAGGATGATAAGATCCGTAATGCTAAAATCACATATTCTGTTCCTTATATGGGCTCTTATCTTTTGGATGGTAAGGAGTATTCTGGTTCGCATTTGGCTGTTGATATTAAAATCCCCACTGGTACACCTGTTTATGTGATGGCAAATGGGACTGTGTCCGATGTTTCCAAGAAGAGTAGTGGTTTTGGTTATGATGTGGTGGTCAAGCATATGAATATGCCATCTTTGGCTGATAGCAATGCAAAGGAGACCTATTATTCGTCCTACTCGCATCTGAGTGAAATTTCTGTTAATGTTGGGGATGTTGTGACAAAAGGGCAGCAAATCGCAAAGTCCGGATCTTCTGGAACTGCGACCACTCCACATTTACATTTTCAGATTGATAATGATCAGGCACCATGGCATCCGTATTGGCCCTTCACATGGACGGAGGCTTCGAATGCGGGTCTTGATTTTTTTACTGCGGTAAATGCCGGCTTAGGTAAGGATAAGGCTATTGCAACTACTATAAACCCTATGAAATATGTTCAGCAGTATTCTTCTGAGAATGCTGTTTATGCTAACGAAACACCCGATTCTGGGGCAAGTTATGCCAATTCTTATGTAGAGGAGGAAGAGGAGGAAGACGAGCCTGCTGAGGAAGTAGAGGCAGTTGTGGTTGAGGAGGAAGTTGTGGATCCAGTGGAGGAAGTTGTGGAGGAAGATCCATATTTGGTTTGGGGCTTTGATGTTCCTGAGAAATATAGTGTTTCTGGTAATACCAATTTTACAATCAACCTTCAGGATCAGTTTGAAAATTCTTTTACTGATGGTTTTGTAGGAGAGTTTGTACTTAGTTCCGCTAATGGTAGTTTTAAGGCGAATAAGGCAATTATCACCCTTTTTGATTTTGATAATTATGAATATGTCGGCTTCCTTGAAAATTTAGAAGAGGGGCGCGATCGTCTCGAGCTGGTATATAATGGTGAAACCTATTATTCTGATTGGTTTAAAATTGAAGATAATACTCAGTCTGTTAGTTTTAGTGATGTGCCTAAATCTAGTAAGTACTATGAGGCTATTACCTACCTGGCAGAAAATGGATTTATCAATGGTTATAATGATGGAACATTTCGGCCCGAAAAGACTGTGACTCGTGTTGAGGCACTTAAGTTTGTTTTGGAAGGTGTGCGATCCGAATTGAATACCGGCGATTTAAAGTTTAAAGATATTGATTCAGCCGCTTGGTATGCAAAGTATCTATATACTGCTAATCGTAAAAAAATTGTTAGCGGTTATGATGATAAAACATTTAGGCCAGATAAATATCTAACCAGATCGGAAGCAGTGGTGGTATTGTCAAAATTTGCCGGAGTAAAACCCTATGACAACCTAAGCTATAATCCTTATCCGGATGTTTCCAAGAAATATTGGGCAGCTA
>JAHIRL010000020.1 GCA_018818755.1 Patescibacteria group bacterium | reverse complement strand
TCCCCATCAAATAATTGCCTTCCTCCAACATGCAAAGTTCTCTTTCCAATCTCGCAACCACATTTATCAGCTCTTTTCCCACAGTTGTAGGGCTAGCCGGCTGGCCATGCGTTCGACTCAACATCGCAACGGCCTTATAATCCACAGCCATTTCATACAAATCTTGCACCAAGCCACTCATCACCGGAGCATATTCCCTTTCCAAGAAATCCCGAATCATACAAGAATAAGACAAATTATTGATATCCTCGGAAGTACATCCAAAATGAATAAACTCGTTCCATTTCTCGATAGATCCGCCCTTAACGCTCTCCTTGATAAAATACTCCACAGCCTTTACATCATGATTCGTAATTTTCTCAATTTCCTTAATCCGCTTAGCATTGATCACATCAAACTGCTCATAGATACTGCGCAAAATTTTCAGCTCAGTAGGCTTAAAAGGCTTTGTGCCAGGCAATTTCAACTCATTAAACAAAAAAATCAACCACTCAATCTCAATCAGGATTCGATAGCGCATCAAGGCTGATTCGGAAAAATACTGTGAAAGATAATCCACCTTAGAACTGTAACGCCCATCCAGCGGAGAAATAGCAAGTAAATTGTGCTCCATAATTATATTTAGTTAAATTTAGCTTTGATAGATTTGATCCGATCCGCAATTTTCGCCTTCAACTCAGGATTTTTTAGAGCAAAAATTCGAAGCACAGCCATTATCGCATTCTGACGATCCAGCACAGTCATCACCGGAGTATCACTCGGCATTACCAGAGTACTATTGATATTCACCATAAAATCATCCTTATCCTTAAAAGGCGGACAAGCAATAACCGGATGCACGCTATTCGCCGCAGTCACCCCGGAAAGCCCATTGGACCTTCCCGCAACAGTAATATAAACCAAATCCTCCATCTCATTGTTTGCTTTCACAATTTCATAAACTTTCTCCGGAACCTTATGAGCACTAGCCACAAGCATTTCCGCTTCAACTCCATACTCCTTAAACTCCGGCACCATTCCCTCAGCAAACTCCTTATCAGATTCAGACCCCATCAAAATTAAAACTTTCATAAAAATTAGATTAAAAATATTTAGCAAGATTCCTTTCAAGTCTAGCATGAACATCACCAACTTCAGCCACGAAAGTCTCACCGGTAATTAATTCATAGGCCTCAACATACCTGCGAGCAGTTTCTACCTTAATTTCATCGGGAATCTCCGGTACATCGCCCTCACCAACAAATCCCCTCTCCGCCAACCACTCCCGCAAATACTCCTTATCAATTTTCTTCTGCTCCTCCCCACTAATCATTCTCTTTTCATATTCATTTGCAAACCAAAAACGCGAAGAATCAGGCGTATGGATCTCATCAATCAAAACAATTTCCCCAGCATCATTCACTCCAAACTCATATTTAGTGTCAACCAAAATAATTCCCTGCTTTGCCGCAATTTCCACACCTCTTTGATACAATTTCATCGATACATCAGCCATAAAATCAAACTCCGATTCCGTAATAATTCCCCTGGCTAAAATATAATCACGAGATACAGACTCATCATGCCCACCATATTCAGCCTTTGTAGATGGAGTTAAAATTGGATTATCAAACTTCTGATTTTTCACCATTCCCTCTGGCAACTCATTTCCGCAAAAATTTCGCTCACCCTTTTCGTAATGATTCCAAGCACTTGTAGAAGTAACCCCGGTCAAATATCCACGAACAACCATCTCCACAGGCATAGCCTTGCACTCCTTAGCCACAACCACATTGGGATCCGGAAATTCAATCACATGATTTCCCACAATGTCAGCAGTTTTATCAAACCAAAATCGGGCGATCTGATTTAACACCTGACCTTTAAAGGGAATTAAAGTAATAATTCTATCAAAAGCTGAGAGCCGATCGGTAACAACAATAATCCGCTTACCGTCTTTAGTATAATTATCTCGAACCTTTCCCTCATACCTTTCCCCCATCGCTTCGAAATTCGTACCCTTAAGACAATAAGGAATTTGAGCCAAAAACTGTTCTTTAGAAAGCATAAATTTGTAAATTAGAGTACTTCAATAATAGTCTAAATTTTCGGATTTTGTAAAATGGTTTTTTTGATATGACAAGAGGAAATGGAAAAATATCCTTAAAAAAAATAAGAATCTCACCTATATTACCTTTGTTAATTCATGGGCTTTATAGGGCATAACCACATTCTATGACAAAATCTCGAAACTCAGATCTTACGGTTATCCTAGGCGGACAATGGGGCGACGAGGGCAAAGGAAAGCTAATTGATATACTCTCGGAAGAATTCGACTACATTGCACGCGCAACAGGTGGTGCAAATGCCGGGCACACCATCTACATCGACGATCCGGACAATCCCGGAGAAAGCAAAAAAGTTATTTTCCACCTTATTCCTTCCGGAATGTTCAACGAAGGAAAAATTTGCGTTATTGGAAATGGAGTTGTAATGCACATCCCCACTTTTCTGGAAGAAATTAAAGTATTGGAAGAAAACGGAATAGATACAGCAGAAAGACTTTTAATATCAGATCGTTGCCACCTTCTTTTTGAATATCACAAAATTATTGACCAAATGCAGGAAGAAATGAAGAAAAACAGTAAAAAAATCGGTACAACCGGAAGAGGAATCGGCCCAGCCTACACAGATAAAATTCGCAGAAACGGCATCCGCCTGCACCATCTATGCGATTTTGAAAAATTCAAAGAAAAATACCGTGAGAATCTGGAAATGTTCCAAAAAATGTACGGAAAATTCAAATACGACGCAGACGCAGAACTGCAACAATACGAAGAGTATTCCAAAATCATCAAACCAATGATGATAGACTCAGCCTATTTCCTAAACAACGCTCTGGATAAAGGCAAAAAAATCCTGGTAGAAGGCGCAAACGGAGCATTGCTAGATATAGATCATGGAACTTACCCATTCGTAACATCCTCAAACTCTACAATCGGAGGAATCGTAACCGGAGCCGGCCTGCCACCAAACAGAATAAAAAATGTAATCGGCATAATGAAAGCCTACATAACGCGCGTAGGAGCAGGACCATTCCCCACAGAATTGCACGATGAACTGGGAATAAAAATTCGCGAAGCCGGCGGAGAATATGGCTCAACCACAGGCCGCCCAAGAAGATGCGGCTGGTTTGATACGGTTGTTGGCAAATACAGCGCAATGATCAACGGACTTTCCTCAATTAATCTTACAAAATTAGATGTCCTCAGTGGACTTAAAACTCTGAAAATTGGAGTGGCATACAAATTCAAAGGCGAATATCTA
>JAHIRL010000002.1 GCA_018818755.1 Patescibacteria group bacterium | reverse complement strand
TTATGGCTGTTGATGAGCAAAATTCGGATGGTATGGAGGATCGAGATTGGAATTTGGATTTTTTGCCTGCTCGTATGCATGTGGATGTTGACCCTGAGAGGATTCTGGCTTCGGATTATTTGATGCAGGCTGTTGATGCGGAGCTGAAAAAAGTACATGATCAGGATTTGAAGAGGGAAAAAATTGATAAAGAAATTCATTTTTTGTGTTTTAGGGCTGAGGCTTTGAAGAATTTGAAAGAGCGTTTTTCTGATGGAGTTATTGAGGAATTTGAGCAAACTTTCTTTGGTCATATCAAGGAGTTGATATTTAAAGATCCAATTTTGAGTTGGGATGCTCCCAGCTTGTTTGACTATTTTACTCAAGAGTTGGAAAAAAAGGCTTTAAATTGCGATTCGCATTTGAGGAGATGCCTTAAGGATGAACATGATTTTAAGGTAGAGGATTTTGAAAAACTTAATAAAGCTTTGGGTGCAAAGAATGTTTATCCTGAATTTATTGAGAATTGGCTTAAGACTATGGCGGAGTTGGAATCTGTGGATGTTGCAAATTTGTGGCATAAAAAAAGGGAAGTACAGTTTGAAGTAGGGCAATGTGTAAAGAAAATGGCTGATATTATCAAGCAATTGCCTGCTGATAGAATCGATATTTGTGGCAAAATGTCAGCTGATTGCCCAAAGTTAAATGAAGATTTTTTCCATGCCTTTTCATCACTTTTTTCTTCTTTTTCTAAATCTGATTTAAAGGGTTTTACCTCTGTTTTACACACTTCTTTTGTGGATGTTTTGGGGTTTTCGGAAGGAGAGGGTTCTTCCCCTATTCCTCTAGTTTTGTTGAGAGATGTAGATTCTCAATTAAATGAAAATATTGGAAGTTTGGAGTTTGATATTTCTGTGAAGGATCTTGATTTGAAGTTATTGTTTTTGTCTAATGCTCAGGAGTTGGTTAGGTCACTTCTTGATTTTTTGGAGTATAAGGAGCACATTACGCAATTGTCCATTGCCACAGACGCAAAGATTCAAAAGTTTATGGGTGAGAAAAGTGTTTATGATCAAAGAATTAGTGAAATAAATGATATTGATGCCCTTTGTCAGATTTTGAGAGATTCCAATCCTGTGACTGAGGATAATTTTTCTCTTCTTCGTAGTGTTATTTTAAAACTTAGATTTTTACATACCAGATTTTTGATTGATATTGAGTTTGATAGAGAGAAAACAGCAAGGGTTAGTGGGCAACTTCAAAAGGAAATGGGTTATTTGTTGACAGAGTTGTCGGGGGCTGGTGTTTATCTTAACGCTGGTGCTGATGGTGAAGAGCTTGAAGATACAATTCTTTTGGATTTTTTGAAGGTTGCCGATGCAAAAGAGGAGGATTCTGCTATTTTGAAGATTAGTAATAGGGAGTTGAACCATCCGAATGAGATTAAAGATTGGGTTAGAATGATGGCGATGTTGACTGCTGTGGATTCTGATCGACTTAAAACTTTGATGAATGATGCGAAGCTTAGTGCTAAGGCTGCAAATAAGCCTCTAAAAGTCACAGATTTGCCGGAAGAGGTTTTTGAAATTTTTGAAAAGATTATTGCTGTTTTTCTGGCTAAATTTGGTACGGATTTGGAGATAAAAAGGATTAAATCTTCAATTATTTCCGGGGGCACCAATATGGCCAGTACGGGTGATCATTTTGCGGTACATTTGACTTGTTTGGCTAAACTTAGAGATCCTTTGGAAACTCGGCTGGTTCCGATTCCTCTTGAATTTCAGATTAGACTTTTTGAAGATGAGGATGATCATGAAGTTTATAAGCAGATTCAGTTTAGCGAGTTTGCAAAAAAAATGGCTATGAATGTTAATTTTGAACAGTATATTTTAGGTATGATGGTGGCTTTGGATGTTAGAAAAGGTACCAGGGATAAGTATAAGAATAAAAATTTCAATTTTATGATTGACTGTTTGTTGAGTTATTTAACTTTGAGAGATCCTGAGACGAAGAGGTTTGTAAATATTGAGTCATTTAAAGGTTTGGTGAGAAATAAGCGAAATATGGCTAAGATACGCAAAACTTTTGGAAAGATAGAAGGGGCGGGGCGATTGTCTAAATTGGAAATCCAAAATTTGAAAAATACACGGATTTTGTTGGAAATATTGCATTTGAGGCATGAGTTGGATGAAGCGAAGTCTAATGGATTGCCCAATGTTGCTCAGTTGGATTTTTTGAATAATTTTCATGACCAAGCCTATTTTCTTTATGAACATTTTTTTAAAAAAGAAGGTTTGGATGACGATTTAGATTCTTTGGAGAATGAGTGCTCTGAGTTAATTACCTCTGTTGTTGAATTAATACCTTCTATTGCAAAGGGGCAGTCGTCTTTTGAGGAAGGTTTACTTGCCACTCAGAAGATTTTGAAAATTTTTGAGGGTTTACTTGAAGATGATATCGTCCCTCTTGACGCCAACTCCGATGGAGCTGACGGGGCAACCGACTAGTTCTTCAATTTTTTCCACATAGTCTCTGGCATTTTTGGGAAGATTTTTGAAGTCGCGAACTTGGTCAATTTTTTCCTTCCATCCTGGCATTTCGATGTATTCCACCTCGGTATCGGCCAAAACTTCCAAACTGCAGGGGAAGGATTTTAGATATTCGCCTTTGAATTTGT